>JBILBB010000078.1:0-5118 GCA_044353955.1 Candidatus Planktophila sp.
TGAGTGGAACAATCATTCACGTTGAAATTCTCAGGATCACCAACTCCAGGAGCCAACGCATGACGCATCACCAACACATAACCTTTTGGATTACTGCCTTTGAGTTGATCCCATATAGCTAATTCATTTGCATGCGCCCCTTGCGGAGCAACCGCAGTTATCAGCAGCGTTGCAACTACCGAGAAAGCAATCTTTACCTTCTTCATGAGTTAGCCACCGTAATCAACTTGCCTGAATCAGTTGTCGCAAGCAATGCACCGTTACTTAGGACCTCTAAATCACGGATGCGATCGCCCATATCGATCTGTACTTTTTCAAGCACCTTGAAATCCTTATCTAGCTTGATAAAGACAAGAACTTCTTCGCGCAGAGTTCCCAGTACAAGTGCGCCGCCCCAGCTGCCCCAACTCTTAGTTGGTAATTGCACAAGCTCGGTTGGTGCAATAGATGGAGCCCAATACTCAATCGGTTCGATATATCCATCGTGGTTACCTGTCTTACCTGGCTTCACATAATCTCCAGAACCATATGGCTGACCGTATGAAACAAAGGGCCATCCATAATCGCCGCCTTGTGTAATCACATTGATCTCATCGCCACCACGTGGCCCGTGTTCTGCCGCCATCAAGGTTTTCTGATCAAACAAAACAATGCCTTGTGGATTGCGATGGCCTTGCGAAACGCGCTCCGCAGACTTCGCACTAATCTTAAATATCGAACCTAAATCTCCGCGCTTAGCGCGATTATCGATCTCGGTATATCCCAAGTCTCCGACTGTTACGTACACAGAACTCTTATCAATTACCGCAAAGCGCCCAGCTGCATGCTGCACCGCAGAGATAGGCACGCAGGGCTTGGAGATAAACCAATTCGATACAAACTTAATTCGCGCTTTCTTTCGATCAAAAGCCAACTCATCTACCGCAAGCTCGACGCAAGAACGAGATGTACCCAGTCGGGGATAGGAGATCAATAACTTCGCCTGTGATGCGCTCTCAGATAAGACAGCGATATCGGTAATCGCAAAGCGCGAATCCACCTCTCTGCGATTAGCAGGAATGAAACTGCCCAAAGTACGCAGTGCGCTCTTCTTCTTATTCCACGTCAGTATCTCTCCACCACTACGCCCGCCACCCAACAAAACGGTGTCATCTTTGAGCAAAGCAAGCGCGGGACCTCGAGAATTTCCACCTTCGGTAATTGCCTTATCAATTGACTGAGATGTAATAGCAAGCGATAAAGGACCATCTGCATATTCGGCTGCACTAACTGCTGGCGCTACACCAAGTAGGAGCGCGATTACGAGTAGGAGCCTCTTGACCATACCTAGACATTAGATTCCGGGACCTTCCACGGCAACTCGAAGCGAATAAAGCCAACCTCTGATGACTTAATCCCGGGGAGGAAATACCATTACTAAATGAAGAGAGTGATTACCCTGCTGGCACTTTCCTTATCATTCGTTTATGTAACTCCCGCGTCTGGCGCCATAAAACAGGGCTCTTCCTGCTCGAAAATCAATTCAAAAGCTACTGTCGCTGGCGTTAAGTACACCTGCGTTAAGTCTGGCAAGAAATTGATCTGGAACAAAGGCGTCAAGCCTGCAAAACCTCAACAGAGTCAACAAGTGGATTCCAAACCAGCGGGCGCAGAGAATTCTGAGTCGACCTCCAAGCCAGACACAACTCCAGATCCGATAGTCAGCGACAGTTCGATTTATATCAATTCAGTGCAGTGCAAATTGGCATACACGAGTCCACAATTAGATCAGTACATTGGGTTTCCCCGTAGTGAAAGATATGCACCCTCTATTGGCGAGAGAAAAACAATCGTTCTTTTTGTTGAGTTTGCCGATTTATCTGCAGATAAGAAAGCGATAGCTACTTGGAAGAATGCTCAAATTCCTGTAGCTAAGAAGGCACTTTCTCGTATGAGTTACGGCAAATACAACCTTTCTGTCGATGTAAACGAAAAAATCTACCAACTACCCGGAAGCTACAAAGCCTTCACTCGTAGTGAGTTTGTGAATATCCCGGGATCGACTCCGGCGCTAGGTCTTGAATATGGGAAGTTTGTTGCAGAGGCGGTAAAAATCGCAGATCTTGACGTCGACTTCAGCAAATACGATTTTGTTAATGTCGTAACGCCTACCTTCTCACCTAAAGCCGAAGGGGGAGCAACAGGTGGCGTCGGCTTTAACGTTGACGGTAAAACAAGTTTCTTAGCCACCGTTGGACCAATTGATGAATATGTTGATGATTCACTTAAAGACAATTGGTTGCTTCACGAGACAGGCCACATACTTGGCCTCACTCACATTTACAATTTTTACTCAGGAACCCTCGGCGCCTGGGATCCAATGGGTAACGTTTTCGGCTTTGATGAGCTACATGGCTGGCAGAGATGGTACTTAAACTGGATTGAAGACAATCAAGTGCTCTGCATGGATCAAACAGCACCTAAGGAAACTACTCACTTTATTTCACCACTGACAACTGCAACAAAAGAAACTAAATCAGTGATGTTGAAATTATCACCAACGACAGCCCTAGCTATCGAAGTCATGCGCAGCACCCCCGAGAATCCTTATCCAAAGGAACATGACGGAGTGATCGTTTATAAAGTCGATACATCATTGACAGGCGGACAGGGCTCTATTTCCATAGTTTCAAATCCAGGGGAGAGACAGCCAACTAAGGGTGGACGCGCTGGCATCGTTGGGACTCTCAGCGTGGGGCAAACCCTCTTCTATGAAAATTACTCAATTCGCGTTCTCAAGAGTTCTGCTCGTGGAGATCACGTATTCATAGTTAAGAACTAATCAAGTAGTGCGCTAACCCATTAGCATCGATGTAAAAAGGGCCCTGATCGCTCAGGGCCCTTGCTTGCATTGATTCAAGCATTGGTCAGTACCAATAGACCGCCTTCATCAATTCAAGACTGCGGAGTTGGTGACGGGAATCGAACCCGCACCTTCAACTTGGTAAAAGTTAATATGCTGCCTTTACACCACACCAACATCGCGTGCGTATGTTGGTTGGGATGCACCTGCGGGATTTATAAGAATTTCCAAATTGTGGATAGTTATATAGACAGAGAGGCCTCGGGATATTTCCCAAGGCCTCTCCCGTCACCAACTCCAGATGAATTTAAATGCGGAGATTTACCAGATCTCTTATTCATCGATGCGCTTAAAGAACAACCCTTTAACGCAATCAGAGAGTAGCACTCTCAAAATGCAAGAAAATTACTATCTGTTACAAATCCACAAAATAACAAACAGTCCGTACCCGAACTAATTCAGCTGGCTATATCTCCAACTTATCGTCGCAGCCACGGCAACCCACACCTGATACGGCACGACCGCCAACGCAACAGGCACCGAAACGGTAAACAAAGTAATGGTCATCGGCACAGTAAGTAGCACGGTCAACGTCAGCGCAATAGATGCAGCGACCAGATTATGTGGACGATAGAACTGATAGGCCCACACAAGCGCACCCACTACCGATGCCGCAAAGAGCGCAAGGTAGATCGCCACAACAGGCTTCGATGCACGTTGACTAACTACATTTGCTGCAATTCCCAGAACGATAAAGTTGTACGGCCAGATCAATCCAAATATGAAACTTGGTGGCTGCCACGATGGCTTATTAAGGCTGCGATACCAACCATCTCCCGTATTGACCCATAGCCCCGAACCCACGACATAGAGCAGCACCAGCGCGATACCGATTACAGATGAAGCGGAGCGAAAGTTCATGCCTACAGGTTAAGGCATAGTTGCGCATGCAACACCATCTCCTTTCGGAGAATTAGTTATGGGGTTTCATTCTGTAAGAATCATTCGTACACTCCGCATCAAGAGTTTTTAGAGAAGCTTATTGAGAGGTTCCAAGGGGACGTGCTGACATGATTACAAAACTGCGTGGAATGACTTGGGATCATCCGAGAGGATTGGATTGCCTTACCGCCGCCAATGAGGCAATTACAAAACTAACCGGAATCTCCATCGAATGGAAGGCTCGGTCATTGCTGGATTTTGGTGACCAACCCCTAATCGAGTTTTACGAAGAATTTGACTTGATAATTCTTGATCATCCTCATGTGCCAGATGCTGTGGTCGCGAAGACAATTATTCCATTTGATGGGTTACTTACCCCTGATCAGTTGGCGCACTTATCCAACTCAAGTGTTGGGCCATCCCACGATTCATATATTTACCAAGGTAAGCAGTGGGCTCTGGCGATCGATGCAGCAGCTCAGGTCAGTGCCTATAGGCCTGACTTAATCCAATCCCCACCTACATTGTGGGATGACGTTCTCTCCTTGGCCAAAGAAGGAAAAGTGCTGTGGCCACATAAGCCTGTTGATGCATTCTGCTCTTTTGCGACATTAATGGCTCAATTTGGTAGCCCTTTATGCTCCACAAACACTTTCATAGATAAGCAAACGGCAGAGAAAGCGATCAGTTTTATGATTGAACTTTCTCAAAGCGTTCCAAGTTTCTGTGCCACATCAAATCCAATCGATATTGCCGAGAGGTTGGCAGAGGGCTCTGATTATGCAGTTGGAGTCTGCATGTTCGGATATTCAAATTACTCGCGAAGTAACTTCCGCAAAAACCTACTTAAGTATTATCAAATACCTTCATTTGATGGTTTAGCACGAGGATCAATTCTTGGTGGCGCCGGAGTTGGTATTTCCAGCGCTTCGAAGAATCCAGAATTGGCCGCTCGAGTTGCAATGGCGCTGTGTTCGCCAGAAATCCAAGTAGGTGACTACTTAACTGGCGGAGGCCAACCAGGTGATGTTTCAGTTTGGAAAGATGCAAAGGCCAACGAACTCACAGCAGATTTCTTTGCAAATACTCTTACAACGCTAGAAGGCGCTTGGGTCAGGCCAAGAATTTTAGGTTGGCCAGAATTGCAATTTAAGGTCGGTAACTTGCTTTCGAAAATTCTGGAAATAGGCGCTTTCACGGCTCGAGACTTGCAAGAAATTGAAGACTCTTACGGAGAATTTATCAAAGAGTGAATTAATCAAATTGGAAAAGTGATGCTCCACCGTCTGCCAAAATTGTTGAACCAGTTAAGTAATCGCCAGATTTAGAACATA
>JBILBB010000079.1:0-5075 GCA_044353955.1 Candidatus Planktophila sp.
AGAACGTCTCATCGATGGGCATAAATCAATTGGCGCAGGAGAATACTTATTGCCTGGTGAAGTAATTTTGAAGAAAGGCGAGAGCTATAGCGCTCCTCGAGCTGTTGCAACATTTAGTGATAGCGGCCTAGATGGGGTCACAAATAATCATTATCAATGGATTCGCTCGCGTGATAACCACATTACAAAGAAGAAGGTTCGACCACTTGCTCTCAATATGTGGGAAGCGCTCTACTTTGATTTAGCAGAAGATAAGATTAAAAAGATTATTGATAGCGCCGCTGAAGTGGGTGTTGAGCGCGTAGTCCTTGATGATGGCTGGTTTGGCTCCCGTCGAAACGACCGTTCAGGCCTTGGAGATTGGGTGGTTTCTTCCGAAGTCTTTCCACAAGGACTTGGGCCAATTATTAAATATGCAAACGATAAGGGAATTGAATTCGGACTCTGGTTCGAAGGCGAGATGGTCAATCCTGACTCTGATCTTTACCGTGCACATCCAGATTGGATTTTGCAAGAACCTGGCCGCATTCCAGTAATGGGTCGAAATCAGCAAGTTTTAGACCTTACAAAAGAAGGTGCATATAACCACGTGCTCTCACAGGTAGATGCAGTCCTATCTGAGAACAACATCGCCTACATTAAATGGGATCACAACCGCCATATCTCTGATCCAATTTCAAATGGTCGCCCTGTTGTTAACAAACAAGCTCAGGCACTGAATTCGTTATTTGATGAGCTTAAGCGTCGCCATCCAAAGCTAGAGATTGAATCTTGCTCATCTGGTGGAGGTCGAATTGATCTTGGAATGATTGACCATGCTGATCGATTCTGGACATCTGATCAGAATGACCCACTTGAGCGCCAACAGATTCAACGATGGACTGCCATGGTCATTCCGCCAGAATTTTTAGGAACTCACATTGGCCCAACACTCGGTCACCAGATGCACCGGACACATTCCATTGAGTTCCGAGCGCTCAACGCACTCTTTGGCCATGCTGGAATCGAATGGAACATTACAGAAGCCACAGATCATGAAATGTCTGTTCTGAAGAAGTTTGCTACCTTCTATAAGAAACATAGGGATCTGCTCCACTCTGGAAATGTCGTGCGTAGCGATGTAATCGATGGAAGCGCCTACCTTTATGGAACCGTTGCACAAGATAAGAAAAAGGCAATCTTTACTTATATGCAACTCACATCGCTAGATAATTTCGGTCCACTCGTAACAACATTTGATGGCTTGGATCCAAAGGCGATGTACCAAGTAACTCTTGTTGAAGAGCTAAGTTCGGCTCACTTTATTCAGAAGTCAGCCCCTGGGTGGTGGCCATCTGTGGAAATGACTGGGGAGCAACTTGCGAATCTTGGATTGCAACTTCCTGTGATTAAGCCTGAACAAGGACTGCTTTTTCACTTTACTGCGCTCTAGGCAGTAGCATCGGATACATCCGAAACTAGATAGTCAGCGTTGACTAAGGAGTGAATTGTGCTTGTAGGTATTCCAAAAGAAGTTAAGAATAATGAATTCCGTGTATCTACAACTCCAGCAGGTGTTCACGCCCTGGTCTTAGCCGGACATACAGTCTTTGTAGAAAAATCAGCTGGCCTTGGATCTGCGATTACAGATGCAGATTATGTAAAAGCTGGAGCCACAATCCTCGATTCAGCAGATGAGGTCTGGGCAAAGTCCGAGTTGATCATTAAGGTAAAAGAGCCTATTGCTGAGGAATACCACCGCATG
The DNA here is from genome assembly GCA_044353955.1 of Candidatus Planktophila sp. Taxonomy (GTDB): domain Bacteria; phylum Actinomycetota; class Actinomycetes; order Nanopelagicales; family Nanopelagicaceae; genus Planktophila. The sequence continues at coordinate 1,745 of JBILBB010000079.1, forward strand.
CGCAAGGGTCAGATTCTCTTTACCTACCTACATCTTGCAGCATCTCGCGAATGCACCGATGCAATTATAAAATCTGGCATTACAGCTATCGCCTATGAGACTGTTGAAGTAAATCGCACACTTCCATTACTTGCCCCAATGTCAGAAGTTGCAGGACGTATGTCTATCCAAGTTGGTGCAGCTGCACTTCAGCGCCCTGCTGGTGGTCGAGGTGTTCTCCTTGGGGGAGTTCCAGGAGTTGCCCCAGGAAAAGTTGTTGTTCTAGGTGGGGGAAGCGTAGGAGTTTCAGCTGCATCGATGGCAGTGGGCCTTCGCGCAGATGTAGTTCTTCTCGACATTAATTTAAAGCGCCTTGCTGAAATCGATGACATTTTCCAAGGTCGCGTAAAGACAATTGCTTCATCTTCATATGCAATTGAAGAGTATGTGACGCAGGCAGATCTTGTTATTGGTGGAGTCTTAATTCCAGGAGCTGCTGCTCCAAAGCTTGTTACAGATGTAATGGTTGCGAAGATGAAGCCAGGTAGCGTTCTTGTTGATGTTGCTATCGATCAAGGTGGATGCTTTGAAGGATCGCACGCAACTACTCACGCAGACCCAACATTTAAGGTTCACAACTCACTGTATTACTGTGTGGCAAATATGCCTGGCGCAGTTCCTGCAACATCGACAGCTGCGCTTTCTAATGCAACGCTGAAATACTCACTTGCACTTGCCAATAAGGGCTGGGAGCAGGCGATGTCTGATGATGCAGGACTTGCTGCGGGCTTAAATGTTCATGAAGGAAAGATCAAGTACGCAGCAGTTGCTGCAGCGCATGGCTAAGACTCTTCTGAATTGTTAGTGGCGCTGGAAGCCTTTACGGCCCCAGACTTCCCAGAGACCCATAACACTTAAGACAAGTGCAAACCCGAAGAGAACATCTTCAGCAGGAGCAGAGAAGAAACGTAGCCCCACAATTGCATCAGGGCTGTACATGACAATATTTCTCGATGTCAGCCACCAATTTGTCAGGAATTGAAATGGCAAGATGATTGCATACGATGTCCAGAAAGCTGGGCGGGTCAGCATCGAAGTTTTAAAGACGAAGAGATCGACCATTACGGCGATTGCAAATGCAGTAATTGCTATATCTGAGTAATTCATTCGCCGAACTCATCCTTGCGCCAGTGAGGTTTAACAGTTGTTACACCTTCAATAGTGAAGATTGCAGCCATCGGAATAATCATAAAGAAGAGATATTCCTCAAGTGGGATATTTAAAGGGCCGTAGATTCCTAGGATCTGCTCGCGATCGAAGAACCAATGTCCTTGCGAGATTGCATATGCATCCCACGCAAGAAAGATGATGCTGATAGGCAAGACGCTGATGGCTACTCTTTTGATGCGGCGAAATACGCCAGTCTTTAAGTAAATCTCAAGCCAGGCTGAGCCACAGAAGGTAAATATGAGCATCGCCATATATGACCACTGTTTCATGTTCGCATTTTTGCATACCTCGAGGGAAAAATTGCTAATGTGTTCTGTGTGATTGATGTGAAATTTAAAGTATTTAGCCGAATTCGCGCCCTTTCGAGCGCAGCAGTTGCCGTTGCCATTCTTCTCTCAATTATCTTCTCGCAATGGCTCGGTGCAGAATCTCTCAATTGGCAGATTGTCTTAGCAACCGTGGCCCTTGCCATCGGCATTCCCCACGGCGCACTCGATCACCTGGTGACCTTGCCGCGATCTGCACCTGTTCGGATGGCGATCTTTATCGTCATTTATGTAGCGATTGCACTTGTCGCAATCTATGCAATCCTCAAATGGAATGTGTGGGGATTCATCTTTGTCGTTGTTATGAGCGCCACTCACTTTGGTATCGGAGATTCAGCATTCTTGAGCGAGCTAGATTCACTAAAGAACCCAACAGGTTCTCGAATTCCAGCTTGGCTCTATGCACCGGCTGCCGGTCTATTGCCGGTGATGATTCCATTGGTCAATAGCAGAAGTTCTGAGGCGCTAACTAAAGTCAATAGCGAACTCGTTGATTGGCATCAGGGTTACACCACAGAGATTATTCTCGCCGTTGCCGCGATTGCAGCGCTCTGTCTTCTGGGATTGCTTCAACGAAAGAGATATCGCGATGCTTTAGATATCGCACTACTTGCAGCTCTTGCATCGATTGCTCCGCCACTTGTGGCATTTGCTGTCTACTTCGGTTGCTGGCATGCACTTCGCCACACAGCACGTCTGACATCACTTCTTCCAAATTCAGAGAGTGCCTACCTGCGCGGAAGAGGCGGCCAAGCATTTATTGCAGCCGTTATTCCAGGTCTACCAGCGCTCTTTGGAACGATTATCTTTATCGCGCTACTTGCTGGATTTTCTAGCCAGGATCTCAGTGATAAATTCTTATGGCTCACCCTCGTAACAATCTGGGCCCTGACAGTTCCTCACATGGTAGTCACAGCAAAGTTAGACCGCGCCGCGCTTAAAAAATAACTCTCTTTGGCTAGGCTCATGCCATGGTTAAAAAAGTTCTTCTGCTCGCGATATTTGCGACGACGATAACCCCTGCACAAGCTGCTCCGATCTATACATTTCCTGTAGCAAACTGCACGGTCAATTATGCTCGCGCACATCACGACTATGCGGCAACAGATATTTTGGCGAAAGCTGGATGTAAGTTTGTAGCGCCTATCAATGGAATCGTTGATGAGGTAAATCGCGTAGATACTTGGCGAAGCCCACCGAATTTAGGAATTACTCGAGGTGGATTATCTGTTTCAATCATCGGCGACGATGGCGTTCGCTACTACGGATCGCACCTTCGTTCGATTCCTGCAAATATTCAACCTGGCGTTGCGGTAATTGCAGGCGATGTACTTGGTGCAATCGGTTCAACTGGTAGCGCACGCGGAACTGCGCCTCATCTACACTTTGGAATTTCATGGCCTACACCGCCAGATACATGGTGGGTGCGCCGAGGAGAAGTCTTGCCATGGAAGTATTTAGATGCGTGGAAGAAAGGTAAAGATCTTTCTCCAGTGAAAGCTGTTGCTGCTCGTAAAGCTAAAGTGGGAGAGATTCCACCCCAACCAAAGAAATAGTTTGGCTAAAAAATAGTTTGGCTAAAAAGTAAACTGCTTATAAATGAAGTTAGGCCCGCCGATTTCTCGACGGGCCTAACTTGTAAGTGAAATTAGTTAGCGTTCACTGCGTCTGCCTGAGGACCCTTAGGACCCTGGACGACCTCGAATGAAACTGCCTGACCCTCTTCAAGGCTCTTGTAACCGTTTCCCTGAATTGCTGAGTAGTGAACGAATACATCTTGTCCGCCACCATCAACT
>JBILBB010000080.1:0-5073 GCA_044353955.1 Candidatus Planktophila sp.
CCTGCTGCATCAATGAGTTCACCGAGTTCATCAAGAACAGCTTGGCTCGGACCATCACGACCTGGTTCGGGTAAGTGCTTTGGCATATAGAGAACGCCTTGGTTTGCAAAGTCAAAGGGCGAACCGACATCGAGCATCTGCACATTTGCAGGATCGATATCGCCATCACCGGAGGCTTCATCAACATCTGAGCCAACTACAAAACCGATACTTCGCGCCATCGCATCAAAGTTATTGCCCACTGTCAGTGTTGCTGACGTTGCAATTACCGGCGTCTTGGTAAGCAGGTTGCTTCGAAGAACATGCGAAACGGACAGCGGCGCTAGATGCAGAGTTGAGAATGTTGGCTCATACCAGAGCACATGCTCATCACCCATCTTCAATAACTTTCCAGCAGTTGTTGCAATCTCTTGTACTGCGCCCTTTACTCGTGCGCGTTCTGCATTTTCGTCAGGATCAATAATCTCGTCATCTGCAGAAATCAATTGAACAAAAGTTGTCGCTGCATCTTTAAGCTTTCGAATAGGTGATTCCAGAACACTTGGGATTTCCTCTAGGCGACCCTGCGCTGCAAAATCTCCTTTAATAATCTCGCCGTAATCAGCCATTGCATCATGGAAACTATCTGCCGCATTTGTTAATGCATCGGATGGCTTACCCGGCATATATTTTCGGGCCATCGCAGCTGCGCGTTGTACGCGGCCCGATGTGAGCTCCTCCGTTACCGCCTGTGTGGTGCGATCCATAAATTCGTGGGCTTCATCGAGAATCACTGCATCACGTTCAGGCAAGATCGGGTGCGAATCAACAATCTCAATGGCAAGCAGAGTGTGGTTTGTAACAACTACATCGGCCTCTTGTGCATGTGCCTTGGCTTTTGCTGCAAAACATTGTGAGCCCCATGCACATGCATCAGCGCCCACACATTCACGGCCAGATAGTGAATTTGCCGCCCAGACTCTGCGATCGACTTCTGGTGCATCATCCCGGTCACCTGATACTCCTGGAGTCTTCGCCCATGCAATTAAGCGCTTGGCATCTTTTTCGAGATAGGAAGATTCAAGTAAGAGCTCGCCATCCGGGTCGGTATCGTCGGCATTCATCTTCTGAAGACAGACATAGTTGCCAACGCCCTTATAGATTCCATATGTAATGGAGCGACCTAAAGCTTTTTCAAGAGCTGGAACAACAGCCGGCAAATCGCGTTCAACAAGTTGTCTCTGCAGAGCAAGAGTTGCTGTTGCAACCAAAACTTTTCGTCCATGCACTAGCGCCGGAACTAAGTAGGCAAGTGATTTACCTGTGCCAGTGCCCGCTTGGACCATGAGGTGGTGGCGATCTGTAAGGGCATTGGCGACAGCTTCAGCCATCTCAATCTGTCCATCGCGAGTTGAACCACCAATAGCTTCTACCGCTGCATCGAGGGCTTTTCTCACCTGTGCAGATAGTTCACTCATGGGTGGCACTTTAACGGTTCAATCGCGATACTTACGGACATGACATCTACACGTGTGATTGGTCGATATACCGTTCCTGCAATTGGACTCGGCTGTATGCCGTTATCTGGAATGCCACCAAGCAAAGAATAGATCCTCGATGAGCGCGATACAGCTCTAGGCGTAGTTCACGCCGCACTCGATGCAGGTGTTCGTCTACTTGATACTGCAGATATCTACGCTCCAATAGGTGGCATCGACATTAAAGATAGTTTGGAGAACGGTTCTTACGACGCTAAAGCTCGATCAATTTAAGCGCTGCAATAGCGCTGTCGTAACCCTTATCTTCTTTACTGCCAGGTCGCCCTGAACGAGCAATTGCTTGATTGAGATCGTTACACATCAATACGCCATAGCCAATTGGCTTAGAGAATTTCAACTGCACATCCATGACGCCCTGTGTAACTCCTTGGCATACATAATCAAAATGCGGTGTTTCGCCCTTAAGAACCAGCCCGACTGCAACAACAGCGTCATAGCCCTTCTCAAATGCTTTCTGCGCAGCAAGTGGAATCTCAAATGAACCGGGTACATAAATTGTCTTAATCTTCTTCACATGGGCAGCCTCTAAAGCGCGAGTAGCTCCTGCAACAAGATCGCCACAGATATCCATATGCCAAGACGATGAAATGATCGCGACCTTTGCCTTAGGCAACTGCGGTACTGAGATATCTGGTGCGTGGCCGGCCATTACTTTCCCCCAAGATTTCGTGCGTGACCTAAGCGCTCTGCCTTGGTCTGAAGGTACTTCTTATTAAATTCATTCTCTGCGATAACAAGTAAAATTTGCTCACAAGCTATTCCTGCATCAGTAACTGCCTCAACCTTCAAAGGATTATTTGTAAGTAACTTGATTGATGAGACTTTGAGGTTCTTCAATATAGCAATCGCTTCTGACCAATCGCGTGAATCGACCTCATGGCCTAGCTGAACATTGGCATCGACTGTATCGAGCCCAGAATTCTGCAGAAGGTAAGCCTTGAGCTTCTCTGTGAGTCCTATGCCACGACCTTCATGATCGCGCATATAGAGAATGTACCCACAACCATAGGCTTCAATCGCTTCAATGGATGCATCGAGCTGCTGACCACAATCACATCGCTGCGAGTGCACAACATCGCCGGTAAAGCATTCAGAGTGAATGCGGACCATCGGAACCTTTTCGGTTGTGCAGTAGCGCATCACAACTTGTTCGCGATGCTTGAGTGATGGATATGTTGCAATATCCCACTCCTGGCTCTTTAACTGAACCGGAACCCATTCAAATTCATGACGTGGGTATGTTGCAACAGTCGCAGGTTGCTCAAGACGCTCCTGGTAGCTTTGAATATCTGCAATAGAAACAATCGGAATCTGATTTTCTGTTGCGAAATCGAGAAGTTCTTGTCCACGTGCCATAGACCCATCGCTTGCCACAATTTCAGATAACAAAGCTGCAGGATATGCGCCAGTAAGTTCGGCAAGTGCAACGCCTGCCTCAGTATGTCCTTGGCGCTCTGCAAGTCCTTCTGCATGAGCAATCAAAGGAAATATGTGTCCTGGGCGGATGAAATCTGTTGCACGCGATGTTGCACTTCCAAGAGCGCGAATCGTTGCTGTCCGCTCCTTTGCGCTGACACCAGTTGTTAATCCTTCAGCAAGATCTACAGAGACGGTAAAGGCCGTCTTTCGCACATCTTGATTCTGTTCAACCATATAAGGAAGACGTAGACGATGGGCTTGATCTGCTGTAATTGCAACACACAAGATTCCTGTTGTGTGTCGAACAATGAACGCTGTCTTTTCAGCTGTTGCATGCTCTGCCAACATAATGAGGTCTCCCTCATTCTCGCGGTCGTGATCATCGACCACGATGAGCATTTCGCCGCGTCTAAAGCGATCGAGAGCATCTGCAAAATTAATTAGCATTCTTAGCTCCCTTAGAAATTAATCGCTCGACATACTTAGCCAAGATATCGACTTCGATATTTACCAGATCGCCGCTCTTCTTAGTTGAAAGATTAGTCTTCGCCAGGGTCTCTGGAATGAGCCATAAAGTCACTATGTTCTTGGCATCATCGAGTGCGCCAACAGTCAGAGATACACCATCGACGGTAATTGAGCCTTGTGCAACGACGTACTTCATGAAGTGTTCAGGAACTGCGATATCGAACTGCACCCATTTTTCGCCAGGTGCTGATTGCACGACTGTTGCAACGCCATCGACATGGCCCTGCACGATATGGCCACCCATTCGCATATCCATCTGCGCTGCGAGTTCAAGGTTTACCGGTGTTCCGACTTCAACTTGAGCAAGGGAAGTCAGGTTCAGCGTCTGCACCATGACATCTGCAGTAAAGGTGCCATCGCTAATTGATGTTGCTGTCAGACATACGCCATTTACTGCGATCGAATCCCCCACTGATAGTTCAGAAGTTGATGCAGGTGCTGAAATCGTGAAGATCGCTGAACTTTCTCCGCGTGAAATGTTGAGAACTTCTCCAAGCTCTGTGACTAGGCCTGTAAACATTTAGCGCCCCTTCACAATGCGATAGTGGGATTTGATATCAGAACCCATGACAACGGATGAGATCAGTTCGAGTTCGATATGGTCCTTTAACGTTGAAATTCCCAAGTGGCTGACAAACTCTTTACCTGCGCCCAATAACTTGGGTGCCTGATAAACAATCAGTTCATCGATATTTCCACTAGCCATCAGCGCTGACCCAAGAGTTGGGCCTGCCTCCACTAGGACTTGATTGAACTTCTCTTCCTTCAATACAGAGATCAGTTCAGGAATCGACTTTGATTTCACAAGCACTGTGCGAGCCTCATCGTCGAAAACTTTATGAGTTGGTGGGACTACTTGCTCGCCACTGATGATGCGCACAGGACGCGCTGCATGGCCCTTTGGAATCAAGTGTGGGTTATCGACAAGCGCCGTATTGGTGCCGATTAAGATGGCATCTGAATGCGCACGAATCTTCTGCACATCTTCGCGAGATTCTGGGCCGCTAATCCACTGCGAGGTTCCATCACTTGCTGCAACTTTGCTATCGAGAGTTGTCGCAACCTTCCAGATCATCAGCGGGCGACCAGTTTCTTCTTTGCGAAGCCAAGCGCGTTGTGCGAATTCAAGATCAGCTGATTCAAGGTGCTCAACTGCAATACCTGCATCACGAAGCTTCTGCGCTCCCCCTGCAGCTACTGGATTGGGGTCACTCACTGCGTAAATAACTTTTGAGATACCGGCAGCTATAATCGCATCGACACATGGCGGTGTTGCACCAGTATGTGCGCACGGTTCGAGAGAAATAACGATTGTGGCGCCACGAGCCGCAGCTCCGACTTTTGAAATTGCTACAACTTCTGCATGGTCAATTGATTTGGTGCGATCGTGAATTCCATCAGAGATCAACGCGCCATCTGCGCCATAGATTGCAGCGCCAACATTTGGGTTGGGAGAACTCTTGCCCAGGCCAGAACGGCATAAGGCTTCTAGATGCGCGTAGGCGTCATCGATAAACATGGTGCACCGATTCCGCTGTTATCTCTCATCCGGACTTTAACCGTCGGTCTCAGAGTTTCACTGAGTCAA
>JBILBB010000082.1:0-5057 GCA_044353955.1 Candidatus Planktophila sp.
CACGGGTCCATCAATACAAGATCGCAACATCGAAACGCTTCCATCATCACCGATAACTGGCAGAACGCAGGTCATGCAGATTCCAATGCCACATGCCATCGACTCTTCAACTGCGCATTGGTGGATAACATCAGTTTCAGCAACTAACTCCGTGATAGCCCTGAGCATCCCCATCGGCCCACAGGAGTAAATAACATCAATATTTCTATTCTGAATGATTTCAAGAAGAGACTCTGTAACGCGACCCTTCTCCCCCATCGACCCATCTTCTGTGTAAATCTTGAGCGAATTGACCGATCGCTTACCTTCGAGTGGTGCATAAATCTTTGAACCAACGCTCGCTCCGAGCAACATATCTACTTTGCAATTACGATTCTTGAGAACATCTGCAAGGCCAAAGAGTGGAGCTGACCCATACCCACCACCGATGAGCAGCGCATTGATTGGTTCGGTTGGTATTCCAAATGCAGTGCCAAGAGGAGCGACGATATCTACCTCAGTTCCTTCTGGCAATGAACAGAGCCATTTCGAACCAGAACCATGAGGGGCAACAATGAGCTCCATCGTGCCGCCGTATTGCGAACTATCTGAAACTCGTGAAATAGCAAAAGCTCTGCGCAGAATCATGCGAGATGAATCCCCACCAACGCTCATTGCAACAAAGTTTCCGGGCCTGCAACTCTTAACAAGATCTCCCACGCCGATCAAGATCTGATGATACGAACCGACTCTCTTATTTGAGAGAATCGTCGCCATCTGCTGCGCAGCGTTGCGGTTAATCGATGACATTATTGTTTCAACCACTCTTGGATTGGCGTGACACCCATATCACCGCGCTGCAACGCCTTAATTCCCTCTACTGCGGCGCTGAAACCTGCCGTTGTAGTAATAATCGGTATCGATCTCTGAACAGAAGCTGTACGAATAGCCCAGCCATCTGCTCTAGTTCCACGACCAACTGGTGTATTAATCACGAGATCAATATCCCCGCCATTGAGAAGATCAACAATTGTCTTCTCTCCAAGTGGACCAGTTCCCTGAGAGTTCTTCCGGACGATGACGGTTTCAATCCCATTATCAAGGAGCAGCTTCGCTGTGCCATCTGTTGCAAGGATGCGGAAACCGAGAGCAATAAGATCACGTGCAGGAGTTATTCCCGATGATTTATCTTTATCGGCGAGCGAGATGAAAACTGTTCCAACCTTTGGAAGAGGTCCAAATGAACTGATCTGAGATTTTGCATATGCTTCGCCGAAGTTATCTGCGATTCCCATAACTTCACCTGTGGAGCGCATCTCAGGGCCTAGTACTGAATCGACGCCTCGACCATCAACTCTTCTAAAGCGGTTCCAAGGAAGGACAGCCTCTTTCACGCTTATACCCTTTGCAATCGCATCTCCAGATTGCGGTAAGAGCCCTTCGACTCTTAGTTCTGCAATCGTTGAACCGAGTGAAATTCGAGCAGCAGCCTTGGCGAGCGGTACACCTGTCGCCTTACTGACAAATGGAACTGTCCGTGAAGCACGTGGATTGGCTTCTAATACATAGAGAACATTCTCTGCCATAGCGAATTGAATATTGATCAGACCTCGAACTCCAACTCCCTGAGCAATCTTCAGAGTAGCTTCACGAATCGCAGCGCGTTGTGAATCATTGACTGTCATTGCTGGAAGGACACAAGCGCTATCGCCCGAGTGGATTCCGGCTTCCTCAATATGTTCCATGATGCCGCCCAGAAGAAGTTCGTCCCCATCAAAGAGGGCATCGACATCAAGCTCAATAGCAGAATCAAGGAATCTATCTACGAGAACTGGATGATCTGGAGTGATATCAGTTGCGCGGGAGATAAAGCTTGCGAGAGCTTGGTCATCGTAAACAATCTCCATGCCACGACCACCGAGTACGAAACTTGGGCGTACTAACACTGGATAACCGATTCGCTCCGCGATTGAAAGCGCTTCTAACTCAGAAGATGCCATACCGAACTCAGGTGCAGTGAGTCCTTGTTCACGAAGAACGTTTCCGAAGGCTCCACGCTCTTCCGCTAAATTAATGGCATCAGGACTTGTCCCAAGAATCGTTACTCCCGCAGCTTTAAGACCTGCAGCAAGTCCGAGTGGAGTCTGACCACCAAGTTGAGTGATGACACCGAGAACTGGACCTGCAAGAGTTTCCGCATGCACTACTTCCAAAACATCTTCAAGGGTAAGTGGTTCAAAGTAGAGGCGATCGCTTGTGTCGTAATCAGTTGAAACCGTTTCGGGGTTGCAGTTGATCATGATTGTCTCGTATCCAGCTTCACGGAGCGTGAAAGAAGCATGAACACAGGAGTAATCGAACTCAATTCCTTGACCGATTCGGTTTGGTCCACTGCCAAGAATAATTACCGCAGGTTTAGTGCGAGGGCGTACCTCGGTCTCTTCTTCATAGCTTGAGTAGTAATAAGGTGTAAAGGCTTCAAATTCCGCAGCACAAGTATCGACGGTCTTGTAGACGGGGCGAACATTGAGGTGTTGTCTAACCTTTCGAACATCTTCTTCAGCAATTCCTCGAAGACGTGCGATTTGAAGATCTGAAAAGCCCATCGACTTAGCTGTTCGAAGGAGTTCTTCATTTAACTCACCTGGTTGAGCGATTGTTCTGGCTGTCTCATTGATGATTTCAATCTGACGTAAGAACCACCGATCGATCTTTGTGGAAGAGTAAATCTCATCCGATGTTGCACCGCACCACATAGCAAGTTGCACCTGCTGAAGTCGATACTCGGTTGGAATCTTCATCGACTCCAAGAGCGAAGTCTTGAGAGTTGGAGCAAACTCTTTAGGGAATGAGAAAATGGCTTCCTTTCTTTCGAGCGAACGAAGTGATTTCATCAGTGCTTCAGGAAAGGATCGTCCGATAGCCATCGCTTCGCCAACGCTCTTCATCGTCGTAGTCAGGCGAGGATCGGCATCTTGGAACTTCTCGAAGGCGAATCTCGGAGCTTTAACAACGATGTAATCAAGAGTTGGTTCGAAAGAGGCAGGAGTAACTTGAGTAATATCATTCTTAATCTCATCGAGGGTATAGCCAATTGCCAACTTCGTTGCGATCTTCGCAATAGGAAAACCGGTCGCTTTTGAGGCCAGCGCACTTGAACGAGAGACGCGAGGATTCATCTCAATGACGATTATTCGACCATTATCTGGATTCACCGCGAATTGAATATTACATCCGCCAGTATCTACGCCAACTTCTCGAATGATGTCGATAGAGAGATCGCGAAGCTTCTGATACTCAACATCTGTTAGCGTTAACGCGGGAGCCACTGTGATTGAGTCACCTGTATGGACGCCCATGGGATCAATATTCTCAATGCTGCAGACAATTACAACGTTATCTACCTTGTCACGCATTACTTCAAGTTCATACTCTTTCCAACCGATAATCGACTCTTCAATCAAAACTTCTGAAGTCGGGCTATGTCGCAGCCCTGCACCAGCTATTTGTTCGAGAGTCTCCTTATCGAAGGCGATTCCAGAACCTAACCCGCCCATAGTGAACGAGGGACGAATAACGACCGGGAAATTCAACTCTTGGGCTGCGGCAAAGACCTGGTCCATTGTGTGGCAGATAATTGATTTAGCTGACTCTCCCCCAATTTTTTCGACGATCGCTCTAAAGAGCTCACGGTTTTCTCCACGTTCAATCGCCGCAACATCTGCACCAATTAACTTAACGTTGTACTTATCAAGAGTTCCTGCCTGGAAGAGGCCGATTGCTGCATTGAGCGCGGTTTGTCCGCCGAGCGTTGCGAGTACCGCATCAGGACGTTCTTTGGCGATGATACGTTCGATGAATTCTGGGGTAATTGGTTCGATATATGTTGCATCTGCAAATTCGGGATCTGTCATGATCGTTGCTGGGTTTGAATTCACGAGAATCACTCGTATCCCTTCAGCACGTAAAACACGGCAAGCTTGAGTACCTGAATAATCAAACTCGCACGCCTGACCGATAACAATCGGACCGGAACCGATTACAAGAACGCTCTTAATTGATGTATCGCGTGACATTATTGAGTCACCGCCATTCTTGGATATTTGAGCATCATCTCAACAAATTGATCAAATAAATAGGATGCATCGTGAGGCCCAGCCGCTGCCTCTGGGTGATACTGAACGCTAAATGCTCCTCTTTCAAGAAGTTCAATACCTTCGACGACGCCATCATTAAGACAGATATGGGTAACTTGGCCCGGTCCAAAAACAGTAGAGAAGCCAGCATCTGTAGGTGCCTTGAGGGCGAATCCATGATTATGTGCCGTAATCTCTACCTTGCCGGTTCGCTTATCGATGACAGGTTGATTGATTCCGCGATGACCAAATTGCAACTTGTATGTCTCGAAACCTAGCGCTCTTCCAAGAATTTGATGGCCAAAGCAGATACCGAATACCGGAATCTCCTCGGCAAGAATCTCGCGAACAAGTTCAATCGTTTCGACCATGGATGCAGGATCTCCTGGTCCATTGGAGAGAAAGACACCATCTGGCTTTATCGCGTTAATTTCTTCGAGTGTTGAATTATGGGGCATTACGTGGACTTCAATTCCACGCTCTGCCATCAAGCGTGGAGTTGCCGCCTTTATTCCTAAATCGAGAGCAGCAACCGTGAAACGCTTCTCACCGATTGCAGGGACTATGTAACTCTCTGGTGTTGATACATCACCAACAAGATGTGAGCCCGCCATCAATGGTTGCTTTCGAACTTCAACAACCATCTCTTCACGCGACAAATCTTCTCCAGAGAAAATTCCTACCCGCATCGCACCGCGATCTCTTAAGTGACGCGTAATCGCTCGAGTATCAACACCTTGAATACCAACGATGCCTTGCTCAATAAGCTCTGACTCAAGATCATTCTCACTGCGCCAGTTACTTGTAATCGTTGAAGGATTTCTGACTACGAAACCCGCGACCCAGTACTTCTTCGATTCGTTATCGAAGGTATTTACTCCGGTATTTCCAATATGCGGCGCGGTCATGACTACTACTTGCTTGTGATACGAGGGATCAGTC
>JBILBB010000083.1:0-5037 GCA_044353955.1 Candidatus Planktophila sp.
ACAGATTTAGTCACAGCGAAGAAATATGTTGAAACCTTGGTACCAAAGGAACTTCACCATTTCTTAGAGACAATCACCGAAGAGTTTGAACTTACTGTCAGCGAGATTTTGACTCTGACCCAGAAAGATTCCTTACTAGGCGATCAACCAGTTCTTGCTCGTACCCTTCAGGTGCGCGATACCTACCTTGCTCCGCTTCAACTTCTGCAGGTAACGCTTCTTCACCGCGTTCGCGAACAAGGTGAAAAATCTGATCCAACGCTGATTCGTGCGCTACTGCTTACGATTAACGGTGTTGCTGCTGGCCTTCGTAATACAGGCTAATTAGCTTTACTCGATTAACTATTGAATTTGCTCTGAGTTAGATCAAGTCCTTTTTCAATAAGGAACTCGACGCAATCTGCCCCGCGATCGATAAACTCATCGAGGGTCTTCTTCTCTTCCTTACTAAATTGCTTCAGAACAAAGTCGGCGGGATCTTGTTGGCCCATAGGCCGACCGATACCAAGGCGTATGCGGAAGTAATCTGCAGTGCCAAATGAAGATGTCAAAGATTTCAATCCATTGTGGCCATTGTCGCCGCCAGCAACCTTTGCGCGAATCGCTGCATATGGAATATCGAGTTCGTCGTGCAAAACAATAATCTTTGAAGGTTCGACAGAATAGAAGGAGGCGAGCGCCTTTACGGGCCCGCCTGTCTCATTCATATAGCTCTTTGACTTCGCAACAATTACTGAATGCGCATCAACGCCAACACCTAATTTAAAGGCTGCAATATCGCATCGAGATTTATGTGAAGAGAGTTTTGCCTTGTGACGCTTTAAGAGATGGTCGATAACCATCTGTCCTACATTGTGACGGGTGGCAGCGTATTCATCGCCCGGATTTCCGAGCCCCACTACCAACCACGTCATAATGGAAAGTCTAAGACTTAATCGTCTTTCTTCTCTGCATCCGATGCAGGTGCCGCAGCATCAGTTGCAGCTTCTGCTACTGGTGCAACTTCTTCAACCACAGTTGAACGCTCTGACAAGTGAACAATGATTGTATTTGTTGGGCTGATGAGAGTTGTGCCTGCTGGAAGAACAACATCTGATGCGTACTTTGAAGTACCTGAAGCCATACCTTCGATATCGACAACGAGGAACTTCGGAATAGAAGTTGCTTCTGCTTCGATTTCGATTGTGTTGTGCTGGTGCTCAAGGATTCCATCTGGATCGTGCTTACCCTCTGTGTGAACTGGAACAGAGACGATGACCTTCTCGCCACGACGGACAAGAACGAGGTCGATATGCTCGAGGATCTGCTTGAGTGGGTGGCGAACGATTGACTTAGGAAGTGTGAGCTCAATCTTTCCATCGATATCGATGTTGAGAAGAACGTTTGACTCCTTGAGTGCAACGCCGAGTTCGCGAGCTGGAAGAGTGATGTGTTGTGGCTTCTCACCATGGCCGTAGATAACTGCGGGAACAAGTCCTGCAACGCGTGCGCGACGTGATGCACCCTTACCGAATTCGGTACGTGATGTTCCCTTGATTGATACTTCTGCCATTGTGAAACTCCTCTAATAATTTTTAATGAACTTCTTTGTGAAGCGAAGTTCCAGCAGGAGTTGATACCTACGCCGTCGATCACGGATAAATTTCACCCTCGCCGGAACGGGTGAAGGTTACCGCGACTTAGCTGTGGCCGTCAAAAAGGCTAGTTACAGAGCCATCTTCGAAGACTTCTCGGATAGCACGAGCCAAAAGTGGGGCGATTGAGAGGACGGTCAACTTATCGAATTTCTGGTCCTCAGAGAGCGGAAGTGAGTCTGTAACAACGATCTCGACTGCACGTGAATCCTTGAGGCGTTCGACTGCAGGCCCTGAGAAGACAGCATGTGTTGCAGCAACGATGACATCTTTAGCGCCACCTTCAAAGAGTGCATCGACAGCCTTTGTGATTGTTCCTGCTGTATCAATCATGTCATCGATTACTACGCAGGTGCGGCCCGTAACATCTCCAACTACTTTTCCAACAACTGCTTCATTAGGAACAAGTGGATCACGTGTTTTATGGATAAATGCGATTGGGCATCCACCGAGAAGTTCTGACCAACGCTCTGCTACACGAACGCGACCTGAGTCAGGTGAAACGATTGTGAGCATTGAGCGATCAACTTTGCTGCCAACATAATTTGCAAGCATTGGAAGTGCGAAGAGGTGGTCTACTGGACCATCGAAGAATCCTTGAATCTGTGAAGTATGAAGATCAACAACCATAAGTCGATCTGCGCCAGCTGTCTTAAAGAGATCTGCCATAAGGCGCGCTGTAATCGGTTCGCGACCACGGCTCTTCTTATCTTGACGAGCATATGCATAGAAAGGTGCAACGACTGTAATGCGCTTTGCTGATGCACGCTTGAGAGCATCAATCATGATGAGTTGTTCCATGATTTGCTTATTAATTGGAGTCGAGTGCGACTGAATCACAAATGCATCGCAACCGCGAACTGATTCTTCAAAGCGGACAAATATTTCACCATTAGCGAAGTCGTAAGCAGATGTTGGAGTAAGTGGAATACCTAGTTCGGTGGCAACTTGCTCTGATAATTCGGGGAATCCGCGGCCTGAAAAGAGACGAAGTTTTTTCTCTGAGGACAATCGGATTTCGCTCAAGGAAGTTAGCCTTTCTGCTCGTCACTACTGTGGCGCGAAGCCGCCTCAGCAGATTTTGTGCCTGATCGCTTACGTAGAACCCAACCTATTACATTTCTCTGCTTTGCTCTGCCAACTCCCATCGCGCCGGGTGGAACATCTTCAGTAATGACAGATCCGGCCGCTGTGTAAGCGCCATCTCCGATAGTTACTGGCGCTACCAACATTGAATCGCTTCCGATTCGGACATGGTCTCCTACAACGGTGTAATGCTTCTCAACGCCATCGTAATTTACAAAGATAGTCGCAGCGCCGATATTGCTGCCTTCACCGATAACTGCATCTCCCACGTAAGAAAGGTGTGGAACCTTTGAGCCTTCGCCTAAGGTTGCATTCTTAATCTCAACATATGCGCCAGCTTTAGAACCTTTAAGAAGTTTCGTGCCAGGGCGCAAGAATGTGTAAGGACCGACGTTGACTGATTCGCCAATAATTGAATCAGTGCACTGAGATTCAAGAACGCGTGCACCTCGGGCGACTGTGCAATCGTGCAGAGTTGTACGAGGCCCAATAACAGCGCCAGTTGCAACAGTTGTTTTACCGGTAATTGCAGTGCCTGGCATCAAGATGACATCTGATTCAACTGTGGCAGTTGCATCAACCCAGGTGCTCAGTGGATCAACAATTGTTACACCTTCGCGCATCAGATCTTCATTGATGCGATCACGCAGAAGCGCTGCTGATTCAGCGAGCTGAACTCGATCATTGACGCCAAGAATTTCAATAAAGTCATCGATAAGAACTGGCGCAATGGTGCCACCTTCATTGCGCAGAATTTCAATGACATCGGTGAGATAGAGCTCGCCTTGTGAATTATCTGCCTTTAACTTTCCAATGGCTGCGGTTAGCTTGGCAGCATCAAAGGCATAAACGCCTGAGTTAACTTCAATGATTTCGCGCTGCAGATCATCAGCATCGCACTCTTCGACAATGCGAACTAGTGACTCATCATCGCCACGAATAATGCGCCCGTAACCTGTTGGATCTGGATGTTCTGCGGTTAAGACCGATGCGGTAAATCCACCGGCATGGTGTGCAGCCAATAGTTGCGATAAAGAATCTGATGTCAGCATCGGAGTATCGCCTGCAAGAATCAAAATAGTTCCGGTTGCCTTAAGACCTTCGAGGGCTAACTGAGTTGCATGACCTGTACCGCCGCGCTTCTCCTGAAAGACGGTAACTGCGTGCGGTGCGATCTCGGCAAGATGGGCTTCAACTTCTGCGCGACCGGCGCCAACGACAACGCGAACTTGCTTTGCGGCGAGCGCATCGACTGCGTTAAGTACATGGCCGACAAGTGTGCGACCTGCGATGGAGTGGAGAACCTTTGGCGTAGAAGATTTCATACGCGTACCTTCACCCGCAGCGAGAATCACTACGGTTTCGAGGCTCATGCACTAAGTGTAGTTGCTCCGCCACCAGGTATCGATCCTGGACCCTGGGCTTCAAAGGCCCATGTGCTAGCCACTACACAATGGCGGAACCTATATTCTCCCTTATATTCGGTAGTGCTCGCGACCACTAAACTCACTTCTTATGGATTCTAAATCTTCAGAGCACGAGCGGGATGAAGTCGACCGCCTCGTCGCCGCATGGAAGCGCGAGCGGCCAGATTTAGACCTCTCTCCCCTCTCGGTCCTCAGTCGCATCACTCGCATCGCCCGACATCTTGATATCGCCCGACGCGATGCCTTTGGTGAACTTGAAAATTGGGGCTTCGATGTTTTAGCAGCTCTTCGCCGCGCAGGTACGCCATATCAACTCTCTCCAGGTGCTTTGATGCAAGAGACGATGGTGACTAGCGGAACAATTACCAATCGACTTGATCGACTTGAAGAGTTAGAGCTCATCACCCGTCAACCAGATCCCAATGATGGTCGCGGCTCACTTGTTACCCTCACGCGATCTGGAATTCGCGCAGTTGATGCTGCGATGGAAGATCTTCTTGAGAATGAACGTCAGTTGTTAAAGGATTTATCTGGAAAAGATCGCGAGCAACTTGCCGCTCTCTTGAGCACTCTCGTTACAGAGTTTGATTCAACCGAAAGTTAAATAACTTTTGCACCGTGCACAGGACCATGTGCCCGCGCAACGCTTCCAACAACGCCACTTGCTGTCAGCGCTACAGCTAAATCAAGACCTGCATCTTCATCGGCAACTAAGAATGCAACGGTAGGACCTGATCCCGAGACAATTGCACCCAGTGCGCCGTAATCGCGACCTACTTCGAGGACAAGACTTAAGGCAGGTCGCAGCGAACATGCAGCGTTCTGTAAATCATTTATCAACGCTTTCCCAACTGCTTCTGCATCTGCAGCAAGAAGTGATTGCATTAATT
>JBILBB010000084.1:0-4964 GCA_044353955.1 Candidatus Planktophila sp.
GATCTCTACGCCAATGGATTTACAACTTTCCGCAAAGTTACTTTGCCGCTCTCAATGCCAGGTGTAGTTGCCGGAACGCTGCTGACATTTATTCCTGCAGCAGGTGATTACGTCAATGCAGCAATTTTGGGTAGCCCGCAGACAAAGATGATTGGAAATGTCATCGAATCGCGTTACTTCAAGATTGTTGATTACCCAACAGCTGCAGCGCTCTCATTTACCTTGATGGCATCAATTCTTATCTTGGTAACTATCTATGTACGTAAGGCCGGAACCGAGGAGCTTGTATGACCACTCTCTCGCGTTGGTTTGGCCGTAACCTCATCCGCATTTATGCAGTGGTTGCCTTCACATATCTCTTTATTCCGGTTGCCTACACCTTTGCATTCTCATTTAATGATTCGGCAAAGAGCAATCTGATTTGGAAGGGCTTTACCTTTGCAAATTGGCAGAATCCTTGTGGTGCACCTGAAATCTGTACCGCACTGGGAAATTCAATCAAGATTGGTTTCCTAGCAACCTTCTTCTCGACAATTCTTGGAACCATGATTGCCTTTGCAATCGGACGCCATAAATTCCGCGGACGCTCATCAACGAACCTCTTAATCTTCTTGCCGATGGCGACTCCTGAGATTGTTCTGGGCGCATCCTTGCTATCGCTCTTCCTTGTATTCCAGATCAACCCAGGTTTCTGGCCAACTGTGATTGCACACGTAGTTTTCTGCATCTCCTTCGTTGTTGTCACGGTCAAGGCTCGTATTGCATCTCTTGATCCGCGCCTTGAGCAAGCTGCAATGGATCTCTATGCCAACGAACGCGAAACATTCCGTCGCGTCACACTTCCACTTGTCGCACCTGGAATTGCAGCGGCAGCACTTCTGGCATTTAGCCTCTCCTTCGATGATTTCATTATTACCAATTTCAACTCTGGCACGATGACAACCTTCCCTAAGTTTGTCTACACATCTGCAGCTCGCGGTATTCCAGCGCAGGCAAATGTCATCGGTTCAGCTATGTTCTTCCTTGCTCTCGCAATTGTGATCACCGGACAATTTGTAGGACGCAAGCGCAAAGTTTCATGACGCGCGAGCTTGTGATCCTGGGATCAACAGGATCAATCGGGGTTCAAGCTCTAGAGATAGTTGATTCAAATCCATCTCTCTTCACTGTTCTTGCAATAACAGCTGCGGGTACAAACCCTGATCTAGTAATTGCTCAGGCTAAGAAGTACAAGGTCAAGGTTGTTGGCATTACTAAGAACGCTGATGTAATCCGTGCAGCACTGCCTGATGTGCAGGTCATTGATGGACCTAGCGCTTCAACTGAAATCGCAGCAATGACATGTGACGTTGTGCTCAATGCAATCACTGGCTCAATTGGTTTAGCACCAACGCTTGCTGCACTCGATGCGGGAAATCGCGTTGCCCTTGCAAATAAAGAGTCACTCGTAGCCGGTGGGGACTTAGTAACTTCGAGAGCGAAAGAAGATCAATTACTTCCTGTCGATTCTGAGCACTCAGCGATCTGGCAGGCACTTATCGGCGAGAAGAAATCTGAGATCTCAAAGTTGATTCTGACTGCAAGCGGCGGACCATTTCGCGATCGCCAAGATCTTTCGAAAGTCACCTTGGCTGAGGCACTTGCCCATCCAACATGGGCGATGGGTCCAGTTGTCACTATTAACTCGGCATCGCTGATGAATAAGGGGCTCGAGATAATCGAGGCTCACTACTTATTCGGAATTCCATATGCGCAGATTGAGGCAGTCATTCATCCACAATCAGTTGTGCATTCAATGGTCGAGTTTGTAGATGGTTCCACGATTGCACAGGGTTCTCCGCCAAATATGAAGGGGCCAATCTCACTCGCACTTAACTTTCCAAATCGCGTTCCTGCTGCAACTACACCGATTAACTGGTCTACAGCGCACACATGGAACTTTTCACCGATTGATACCAAACGTTTTCCTGCAATTGCCCTTGCTAGAAGTTGTGGCGAAATTGGGGGAGGACTCCCAGCAATTTTTAATGCTTCTAACGAGGTTGGTGTGCAAGCCTTTATTAATGGTGAGATCTCCTTTACGGCAATTATCGATCTCGTATCGTTAACTGTGGATAAGTTCAAGAGCTCAGGGGCGCAGAAGTTGCGCGATCTCAGCGATGTCAGTGCGGTAGAAGAAGATGCTCGCCGTATCGCACTCGAAAATGTAAAGAAGGTATCTGCCTAATGGAATTTCTTGGAATCCTCGCCTTTGTTGTCGCCCTTCTCTTTTCAGTTATGGTCCATGAATTTGGCCATTACTTAACTGCCCGTAAATTTGGGATGCGCGTCTCTGAATTCTTCCTCGGATTTGGCAAGCGAATCTGGTCATTTACTCGAGGTGAAACTGAATTTGGAATCAAGGCGATTCCCGCTGGCGGTTACTGTCGTATCGAGGGAATGACTCCTCAAGATCAGATGGCAGAAGGCGAAGAAGGTCGAGCATTCTTTGCAGCATCATCTGCGAAGAAGTTAATCGTTCTCGGCGCGGGTTCCTTTGCTCACTTCGCACTGGGATTCCTCCTTATCTTCTCGATCTTCTTCGCTATCGGATATCAGACAGTTCTTCCAGATATCGCCAAAGTCTCACCACAATCTGCCGCCGAATCTGCAGGATTTAAACCGGGTGATCGCATCCTGACAATCGATCAAGATGAAGTCGATAACTGGGTGCAAGATTCAAAGAAGATTGGCGAATCAAAGGGTCGCGAGATGACATTCACCGTAAAGCGCGGCGAACAAATCCTTACACTCAAAGCAAATGCGCAATACATTGAAGAAGAGAAGCGATACGTACTTGGCGTAGTTACAAAAGTTGGCGTCAAACGTGACGGACTCATTCAATCTACCCAGAATGCATCTTCGGCAACATGGGCGCTAACCCGCGAGTCAGTTAAATCTCTCTTTACTTTGCCTACAAAGGTTCCTGAGCTATTCCAGCAAACATTTATGGGCGAAGAACGCGACCCTAACGGCCTCGTTGGCGTTGTAGGCGCTGCTCGAGTTTCAGGTGAAGTTGTCGGCAGCGAGAACTTAGCTGGCAATCAAAGGCTACAAACATTTATTCTTATAGTTGCAAGCCTCAATATATTTGTTGGTCTCTTTAATTTACTTCCTCTATTGCCACTCGATGGTGGACACATGGCAGTTGCAATTGCAGATGAATTTAGAGCGCTTCTTGCACGTATTCGAAAGAAGCCGCGCCCTGCCGGAATCGATGTCAATGTATTAACACCGATAACCATGGCTGTATTTGTGGTCCTTGCCATTCTTACCGTTGTGCTCCTTGTGGCAGATCTCATCAATCCCATCTCGCTCGGGCTCTGATCTTTAGCGAGAATTGAAGAGATAGGGCAGAATACGGTTCATGGTTGATCTTGGAATTCCCAGCGCACCACCACCAACGCTCCACCCACGACGCAAGACACGTCAGCTCAAGGTGGGTAGCGTCGGAGTCGGTTCTGAATCTCAGGTCAGCGTTCAATCAATGTGCACAACTCTGACATCAGATGTCAATGCAACTTTGCAGCAGATTGCCGAACTCACAGCCTCTGGTTGTCAGATTGTTCGTGTTGCTGTTCCATCACAAGATGATGCTGATGCACTTGCACAGATTGCCAAGAAATCTCAGATTCCTGTTATTGCAGATATTCACTTCCAGCCAAAGTACATCTTCGCTGCAATCGATGCAGGTTGTGCAGCGGTACGCGTTAATCCCGGAAACATTAAGCAATTTGATGACAAGGTCAAAGAGGTTGCTAAAGCTGCAGGAGATGCAGGAATTCCAATTCGCATCGGTGTTAACGCAGGCTCACTAGATCCACGTTTACTTGCCAAATACGGTAAGGCAACACCAGAGGCACTTGCAGAATCTGCGCTCTGGGAAGCATCACTCTTTGAAGAACATGGTTTTGGCGATATCAAGATTTCTGTCAAGCATCACGACCCTGTCACGATGGTAAATGCCTACAGAATTCTGGCTGCAAAGTGTGATTACCCTCTGCACTTAGGTGTGACAGAAGCTGGTCCGATCTTCCAAGGAACAATTAAATCTGCGACAGCATTTGGAATTCTCCTTGCCGAAGGTATCGGCGACACAATTCGTGTCTCGTTGTCTGCGCCCCCAGTTGAAGAGGTAAAGGTTGGAATCTCAATCCTTGAATCTCTCAACTTGCGCCAACGTAAACTTGAGATCGTTTCATGTCCATCATGTGGCCGCGCACAAGTAGATGTCTACACACTCGCCGAGAAAGTTCAGGCAGGTCTTCAAGGAATGACAGTTCCACTTCGCGTTGCAGTAATGGGTTGCGTTGTAAATGGTCCTGGCGAAGCTCGTGAAGCAGATCTCGGTGTTGCATCTGGAAATGGCAAGGGTCAGATCTTTGTAAAGGGTGAAGTCATTAAGACTGTCCCTGAAGCGCAGATTGTTGAAACTCTTATCGAAGAAGCTATGCGTTTGGCTGAAGAGATGGAAGCCGCAGGCGTTGCATCAGGAGTACCTTCCGTCACTACCTCCTGATAGTCCGGTAGGGTTCGCATCATGTTGCGAATGTCTACCCTTTTCTTACGCACGCTACGCGATGACCCAGCAGATGCTGAAGTTCCAAGTCACAGACTCCTCGTTCGCGCCGGCTACATTCGTCGTATCGCTGCAGGTGTTTATTCATGGTTGCCGCTCGGTGTAATCACTCTTCGCAACATTGAAAACATTGTTCGCCAAGAGATGGATAAGGCAGGCTTTCAGGAAGTTCACTTTCCAGCGCTACTGCCTAAAGATGCTTATGAGACAACAGGTCGCTGGAACGATTACGGACCCGATCTATTTCGCCTACAAGATCGCAGGGGTGCGGATTACTTATTAGGTCCAACGCATGAGGAGATGTTTACCTTGATGGTGAAGGGTGAATACTCATCATATAAAGATC
>JBILBB010000007.1:0-17028 GCA_044353955.1 Candidatus Planktophila sp.
CGTTTATAGGCAGTTTAGATCAAGGCACTAGCAGTACTCGCTTCATGATCTTTGACCACGCTGGAAAAGTGGTGGGTCAGCATCAATTAGAACATAGACAAATTCTCCCGCAAGCAGGTTGGGTAGAGCATGATGCTTCTGAAATTTGGGATAAAACCAGAGAAGTAATCTCCGGGGCGCTGAGACAAGCCAATCTCATTGGATCTGATTTACAAGCTATCGGAATTACAAATCAACGCGAGACAACAGTGGCGTGGGATGTAAAAACCGGATTGCCTTTACATAACGCAATCGTTTGGCAAGATACAAGAACTGCTGATTACCTCGAGGGTTTCGATACCAATCTTAAGGATTCCATCAGGAAGAAGACGGGCCTTGCAATCGCTCCGTACTTCTCTGCGAGCAAAATGCATTGGCTACTGACCAATTCGACAGAAGTTGCAAGCGCTGTGAAGCGTGGCACTGCACGTTTTGGAACGATTGACTCGTGGTTGCTCTGGAATTTCTCTGGTGGAGTTGAAGGGGGAGTTCATGCAACGGATGTGACAAATGCGAGTCGAACCCTGCTTATGAATTTAGAGAAATTGCAGTGGGATGATGAACTTCTAGAAACTTTTCAGATTCCTCGCGCACTTCTTCCCGAGATTAGATCTTCATCAGAGGTTTATGCTCATACCAGCGCACACGGACCCTTTGGTTCATCGATACCCATCGCAGGAATTCTTGGAGATCAGCATGCGGCGATGGTGGGTCAGGCTTGCTTTAATCGGGGAGATTCCAAAACAACGTATGGCACCGGTAACTTTGCTCTACTCAATACAGGAACAGAGATTGTTCACTCTCAGAATGGTCTTCTGACTACGGTCTGCTACAAATTCGGCAATCAGCCAGCCATGTATGCACTTGAAGGATCGGTTGCAGTAACTGGCTCTGCAATTCAATGGTTACGCGATCAGCTAGGAATCATTAAGAGTGCATCTGAGACAGAAGAACTTGCATCCACAGTTGAAGATACCGCTGGAGTCTATTTTGTGCCCGCATTCTCCGGATTGTTCGCACCGTACTGGAGATCAGATGCGCGTGGAGTAATTGTTGGTCTTACACGGGCAGCAACAAAAGCACATTTAGCGCGAGCAGCCCTTGAGGCAATTTGTTATCAGACTCGCGATGTGATGGATGCGATGTCTGCAGATAGCGGTGTACCTCTGAAACAGATGCGTGTTGATGGTGGCATCACAGCAAACTCTTTATGTATGCAGATGCAAGCAGACATTATGGGCGTTGAAATTATCCGTCCATTGATTACAGAAACTACGGCGCTCGGTGCTGCCTACGCTGCTGGGCTTGCAATCGGCTTTTGGCAGAATACTGATGAACTCGCAGAGAAGTGGAAGGAATCTCGCCGCTGGAAGCCAGTCTCTTCTGAAAAACAACGAAGCGATGGATACGCTGGTTGGAAGCGCGCTATCCAGTGCACTTAAAAGGCGCGCTTTAATCTCTATGAGGATATTCTCTATCCGTGAACGCCCTTCGCAGTATCCCTCGAACCGCCAGTAATTCTTGGCGAGGACAGAGCCGCGCTGAGAAGTTACTTCGCACATTTCTATCAATTACTTGGATCTATGCAGGTTGGGATAAAGCAAGTGATTCAGGATTTCTCACTAGAGGTGAACCAACATTTATCGGGAACACACTAGCTGCCTATGCAACGAACTCCCCAGTCTCATCGCTTCTTCAACGCTTAGTCGAACATTCAACAGAAGTTGGCATCTTTATTATCTTGTCAGAGTTTGCGATTGGATTCGCAACTCTTCTCTATGTCGCACCAGCTACTGCAGCATTCAGTGGCTTTCTGATGTCTGTCGTCCTCTGGCTTTCAGGCACATTTAACGTATCCCCTTACTTTCTCGCTAGCGATACTGCCTACGCGATTTTATGGTTAACCTACATCCTCCTCATGATTGGAAATAGAAGAATGCCAGCAACAAATTTTCAACGCCGTAATGTATTTCGCACAACAATCGTCGCAGGACTTGCAGTAGTTGCATCTCTTGCTGGTCGAAGCGTTGCATCATCCACTTCTCTTAAAAGTGCTGGCACTCCTGGAAAGAAGATTGTGAAGCTCACCAAACTTCCAATTGGAAAGAGCTTTAACTTCATTCACTCTGCTCAAGGAGTTCCGTCTGTACTTTTTAGAACGAAGACTGGAGTCTTTGCATACTCTGCAATCTGCACGCACCAAGGCTGCACAGTTGCCTACAAATCTGCGAGTAAGAAGTTGGTCTGCCCATGCCATGGAGCGCAATTTGATCCATTCGCTAATGGATCCGTGACTACAGGGCCTGCGGAGACACCTCTTGCTAAGGTCGCAGTAAAGGTTAGTGGTGGATGGGTAGTTGAATCTTAATAATCCACTCAAGTTATACACAGAGAAAACTCAGGGAAGTAAGTGAAGATGTGTTTATGAGAAATAGAAGAGTTTTAGGGGCATTCATTATCGGAGCGCTAGCGGCCGGGTCGATTGCTTCGGTTGCAAATACTCAACCTGTAAGTGTCGTTAAAGCGTGCGCTGACAAGAGGACGCAAGCTCTCTTCATCTCACCCAACGGAACCTGTCCTTCAACAAGAACGCTTGTTGAGATTGGCGGAAATGCCATGAATACAAAGGCAATTTCTTCACTGGTAACACCTTCTGTTGTTTCGATATCAGTCACCGCCGCCAGCGGTAGCGGAACAGGTTCAGGATCTATCTACAAGACTTCTGCGACATCGAGCTACATCATCACGAATAACCACGTCATCGAAAATGCGGCGACTTCTGGCACTATCAAGGTCGAACTCACCAATGGCGAGCAGTACGTCGCAAGAATCGCTGGTCGCGACCCAGGTTATGACTTAGCAGTCCTGCGAATCCCAATAGGTAACTTGCCAATAATGACGCTAGGAGATTCATCAAAGGTCAGCGTCGGAGATCCAGTTTTAGCAATTGGTTCACCTCTCGGCCTAGCAAGCACCGTTACAAGTGGAATCATTTCTGCACTTAATCGCCCTGTATCAACAGGTACCGACGAAGCCCAGTCCTACGTCAATGCAATTCAAACTGATGCATCAATTAACCCTGGAAACTCTGGTGGTGCACTTGTAGATTCGATGGGAAGGCTCATCGGCGTTAACTCTGCAATTGCAACGCTCTCTTCGGGGGGAGTTTCTGGAAGTATTGGACTTGGCTTCTCAATTCCTATCAATGAAGCTAAGCGAGTCATCGAAGAGATTATTGCGACAGGTAAGTCAACGCGACCTGTTCTTGGTGTTGTTTTCGATAACTCTTACACCGGCATCGGTGCAAAGATTATTCAAATCAGCGCCAATGAAGGTGCGAGCAAGGCTGGAATTCCGGTCAACTCAGTCATCCGCAGTATCGATGGAGTCAAGACTGTAAATACTGAAGCTGCAATCGTAAGAATTCGTTCTTACGTACCTGGAACGATCGTTAACGTTCTCGTCGATCTACCTACAGGCGGATCAAAGACTTTCAAAGTCACGCTCGGATCGGCACCATCGCTCTAAGACAGCGCGGGCTTTAAAGAAGCTTTGAACTAGCACCAGCGCTTGGCAAGGATGTAAAGAAGCGTGGCTTCTTAAAGCCATGTTGACTAAATGCATCTGCAACAGCTGTGCGAGCTTTATCAAGATCTTCAACTCGCAAGAGCGCTATTGCGCTGCCACCAAATCCACCACCTACCATGCGCGAACCCAGAGCCCCTGCGTTACGCGCTGCCTCAACTGCAACATCGAGTTCGGGGCAAGAGACTGCATAATCATCGCGTAGCGAATCATGTGATTGGTTTATCAGCGCTCCAACTTCCTTGAATTCTCTACCTTTTAACGCCTCGACAGTCGCAAGTACTCGAGAAATCTCAGTGACTGCGTGACGTGCGCGAATGAATTCGACTTGGCTTAACTTATCTTTACCTGCCAGCAGCTGTTCCATCGTCAAATCACGCATCGACTTAACCACAAGCTTGGCTGCAGCTGATTCACATGATGCGCGGCGCTCGGCATATCCACCATCGATAAGTGCGTGATGAGCCTGTGTATCAATTATCAGAAGTTCTAGACCTGCATCTGCAACGCTAAATGGGATTGACTCGGTTGATAGATCACGGCAATCAAGTAACAGCGCAGAACCTGCCTTGCCCATGATTGATACAGATTGGTCCATGATGCCGCAAGGCATTCCGACATAATCATTTTCAGCGCGTTGAGTTGCACGGGCTAACTCTTTATCACTTAAGCCAAGGCCGAGCAGTGCATTTAGTCCAACAGCAACTGCGCATTCGAGTGCGGCAGATGAAGATAAACCAGCACCTGCAGGAACATTTCCATCAACGAGAATATTCAGTCCTTCGGTAACTCCAAGAGACCATATAACGCCGAGAACATACTTCTCCCAGTCACCTTTGCTGCCAGGTTTAACATCTGAAATCGAGATTGAGAAGATGTTGTTTCTGAGTTGATGAGATGAGATTCGAACTAAACCATCTGAACTTCGAGAGATTGCAGCGTGGGTGCGATTTGCGAT
The DNA here is from genome assembly GCA_044353955.1 of Candidatus Planktophila sp. Taxonomy (GTDB): domain Bacteria; phylum Actinomycetota; class Actinomycetes; order Nanopelagicales; family Nanopelagicaceae; genus Planktophila. Next base: position 4,583 of record JBILBB010000007.1, read on the forward strand.
TGCAAAGGGAAGTACAAAACCTTCGCTGTAATCGATATGTTCGCCAATCAAATTTACGCGGCCAGGCGCCTCAGAAGTTACCTCGGGAAGATGGCCGAAGAGTGTTTGGAATTCGTGAGAGATAGCAGACATGAAATTAAAGCTTCACATCTTTCAACTGCTGGGCCGATTGTTCTGGTTTCATATCCATAATGAATGCGCCCATGGCAGATTCTGAACCTGCGAGGTACTTTAATTTTCCTGGTGCGCGGCGCACGCTTGTGATCTGCCAATGAAGCCTAAGCACATCACGGCCTTGGCGTACTGGTGCTTGATGCCACGCTGCGATGTAGGCCATATCAATTCCAAAGACACCATCTAAACGTTGCATCACTTCAATCGCGATTGAAGGGAATGAATCACATGCTGCAGGTTGGAGCTCTGCAAGATCTGCAACAGGCTGAAGTGGTGCAACATGAATCTCAAATGGGTAACGCGATGCATAAGGCGTAAAGGCCACCCAATGCTCATTCTTAGCAATTACTCGATCGCCATCGCGAAGCTCGCGTGCGACGACATCATCAAAGAGGACTCGACCGGTCTTTTGGTGGTGAGCCTTTGCAACTTCAAGCATCTTTGTGACTCGAGATGGAAGGTATGAATATGCGTAAATCTGCCCATGAGGATGAGCGAGAGTCACACCGATTTCCTCGCCGCGATTTTCAAAGGGAGCGATATGTTCGATATATGGCTCTTGCGAAAGTTCGCGAGTGCGATCTCTCCACGCTTCAAGAAGTGTACGAACCCGTTGAGGTGAAAGTGATTTAAAAGCTCCGCCATGGTCGGCTGTAAAACAGATTACTTCGCACTTACCGGCAGCAACACCCTCGTCTGTATCTGAACCAACGAGATCAGGTAGCGCAAAATCTCCATCAGGTGGCCGAAGTGATGGGGAGCGATTATCAAAGACAACAACTTCAAAATCATTTTCAGGAATCTCGGTAAGTAAATCACCTGTAGTGGGGCAGAGCGGGCAGAGTTCCTTTGGTGGCAGGAAGATTCGACCTTGTCGATGTGCTGCCATCGCGACCCACTCATTTAAGAGCGGATCTAGGCGCAGTTCGCCGATGCCTGGTTGCTCTTCTTCTGGTCGCTGATCCTTAACTGTTCTGCTCTGGCCTTGGGTATCGTAATAACGAATTGTGCGGCCATCATTCATGGTCCGGCTTACTCGTGTTACACCAGCAGAAAGTTCGAGGATCTCATCCATGATGGTCTTACTCTATCGTGTACAGATTAATTCTTAATCTGATTACGGCAGCTATCAAAGACAGGCTTAGGTGCAGGCTTCTTTGAAGGCTTGGGTGCGGGAGTTGGACCTTGCTCGACGGTGAAGGTAACGGGAGCGAAGATATCGCTATGCGTGCCAGATGCATCTTTAAACTCAATATTGCCAAGCCATGAACCAGCGGGAATTCCAGCGACAGCAATCTTCCAGCGACCACTTGTTTCGCGGCTGACTACTTGAGTTATTGCTGGGGCTTCGAGATTTGATTCTGCAAATCTGAACTGAACAGAACCTGTAACAACAGCTGAACTATCAGGGCGCGTCACATCAACTGAAATTACGACCTTCTTATTTGTTGTTGAAGCTGAAACAGAGGTAATGGTTATTGTTGATGTCTCACCAATAGGCATTTCATCATGTGGATCAGGAACCCAAGTGCCGGTGAGTAAGCTCTGGAACTTCTCAATCCCGCCACTAAAGACATTGAGATCGAGCCTTGAACCAGGAACCCCGTACTTAGGTGCGATTCCACATGATGTGTATTGCCAGACAGTCCAGTTGGCAGAACATTGCGCTGTTGTCCACGAGTGAACAAAGCAACCACCCGCCTTCACATTTGGTCTAGCACCAGGTTTAGCTGGATCAATTGTGTACTGTGCAATCCAGAGTGGATACTTTGATAATTCCTTATCGCGCTTGAGTGCAGTCTCCAGAAAGTGAGGAGAGGAGTAGATAAGTGGTGTGAGTCCAGTCTTCTCCTTGAAGAAAGTAAGGAAAGTTTTTGCCCAGAGCGTTGCATTTGATCTCGTTGCTGTCTTGATGCAGGTGTTTGAGGAGTACTGCACGCAGTTGTTCTCTAAATCAAGAGCGTAAGGGAGATCAAATTCATTAAATCCTCCGAGGGATCCGACTCTCCAGATTGCTTTCTGTGCCTGTGCTCGTGCATCTTGTTGAATTCCGGCCTTGGTAGTTACATTGGGAAGAAGTGCATAGTGATAGAAGCCAGTGTAAATCCCAGCTGCTTGCGCACCGATGCGATCTTGCTTGACATATTTGAGAGCGATACGATCGGAATCATCTCGAGTATCGGATGCCTTAATCATCACAAAATCTAGCCCTGCCTTGCGCATCTTCTTAAAGTTAATTGGCTTATCGTTTGGATGTTGCCATCTGCTGATATCAGCCCCATGAATCTTTCCGGCAGGCCCCGCAATCTTGAGATCTACCGCCTGCGATGGAGCTACTTGTAGAGAGCCCATCAGGAAGGTGATGGTGACGAGTTGGGTTAGCCTTGAAACCTGAAATTTCATTTTTCGACAATCACTACTGACTCTTGAAATACATCGAAGAAGGCGCTCTGCAAGAGCGATCTATGGCGCAGGCGAGCCTCTTGGTAATCATGCCCCGTGGCCAATTTATTGCTATCGCTGAAGTCGAGAGTGAGCCTTCCATTTTCGAAGGACTCAAGGCGGGCATCAAAGTATGCGATCCAGACAACGCGGTCACGTCTTTCGACCAAATCCAGTAACTCGTTCCAGCGAGCACGAATCTTTGCGAGCGTGAGCGAGGAGGACATGCGCCCGACTTTACAGCAATTACCCCGATTACCTTAGTGGCGAGGTGCGCCAAGCCATTTGAAATACTCACCTGTCAGAGCAACCCTGAGATTTCTTCGCCGATCGGGGGCAATGCATAGATGCTGCGCGATTCTCGCAACTATCTGTTCTACAGATTTCTCGGATACATAACGCACCTTTGCTATCTCCGAATTGCTGAGCCCTTGAGCAACAAGTCGAAGAGTTTCAATCTGGATATCCGTCAGTCCTGTCAGGATTGAAATAAATGATTCCTCGGGGACTAGTTTGTGAAAGTTGATCCACTTCATAGCTGTACCATCAATTGCTGAGCCAAGAGATTCATTCAAGGCATAAGTAATAACTGAGAGGTCAGAGATACTGCGCTTCAGAATTATTCTGCTTCCCATCGGAATGTCCTTCTCAAGGAGTCCAAAGAGCCTTAAATCTGGACATGACGTTGTAATGACAATTCCTAAAGATGGATCAACTTTGCGCAGTCTCTGCAAGAGTCCTATCGCTTCTTCTCCAGAGAATTGCAGATCGATGAGTACTGCCTCTGGTTGCAACGAGCGAAAGAGATTTTCTGCAATCAACATATTTGAAGCTTCACCAATGATATTGACACTGTGCAGGCGTAGAGAAGCAGCCATTGTTGCTAATTCAAATGAATCGTCGTTGATAAGCAGAACACGCGAAGTTTGTGCGGCTCGAGAAAGCATGCGTAAGGGTATTCCTAGCCCAAAGTTTTTCTAATGGGGGAATCCCTACGCAACTATTTTAGTAATTTGCGTATCACTTCTTGAATATGTAAAGAAATATCTGATGCAGTTATTGGACCACCTTGTGATGCAAGTAACGCTGCTTGATTATGAATAAATGCACCAGTTGCTGCAACGTGCGCCAATCGCTTTGAGTCGTTGAGAATTTCAATGTAATTTGTTGCGACGAGAGCGCCAATGATTCCTGCAAGAACATCACCAGATCCTGCAGTTGCAAGAAAAGGAGTCGCACGTGGAAGTGAGATCACAAAATCACCTTGAGCAACGACGGTTTTAGAACCCTTAAGCAGGACGGTCACATTCAGAAGTTCTGAGCACTTCTGTGCCCATGTTGCTGGATCAGATTCAATCATTTCAGCGCTTACGATTACTGAATGCAGTGCAAAGAGGCGTGATAGTTCGCCAGCATGGGGTGTAATAAGTGTCGGCTGCTCAAGCTTGCCTGCAAGATGAAGTGCGCCTGCATCGAGAACAGTGGGAACTGTCTGTTGCTTGAGCAGTGTGAACCATCTGTGGCGAAGGAAGGTTGTGAAATCACTGTACTTCTTATGGTGAATGCCAGAACCTGCAAGCCAGGCCGTTACTGGCCCCGGTTGAACGACAGCTTCGGGGGATTGATGCAGAACTAAATGCGCCAGCCCTGATGAGCTATGAAAGCGGGCTATGCCAAGACCGGTTGCAAGGGCTGCGGAAGTGGTAAGTACTGCAGCTCCTGGAAATTGTGCAGAGCCAGTGATTATTCCTAAGACACCACGAGAATATTTATGATCGAGATCGCTAGGGATAACGATGCATCGTGCAGCATCTTTAGAACGCCAGACTTTTTGCGACTTCATATCAAGAGTCTACGCCTCGAATTTATAACCTAAACCACGAATAGTCTGAATTAACTGAGGATTGGCTGGGTCTTCTTCAATCTTTGAGCGCAATCTTTTGATATGAACATCGAGAGTCTTGGTATCTCCGTAGTAATCCCCGCCCCAAACTCGATCAATGAGTTGGCCACGAGTAAGCACTCTTCCTTCATTTCGCATGAGGAATTCAAGGAGTTCAAACTCTTTCAGCGGCAAATTTATAAGAGTTCCGTTAACCGTTACTTGGTGACGCTCTACATCCATACGGATATTTCCAGCAGATTGAATTGCAGAGCTAGAGTCGGCATCGGCACTTTCTGGAGTCCCGCGTCGAAGTACAGCTTTAATTCTCGCTACCAACTCTCTTGATGAGTAAGGCTTAGTTACATAATCATCAGCTCCGAGTTCGAGTCCCACGACCTTATCTACTTCGGAATCCTTCGCAGTTAACATGATGATGGGCACCATTGAAGTAGTTCTGATTGCGCGACAGACTTCGATTCCAGAGACCTCAGGAATCATGAGATCAAGCAGAACCAAGTCGTAAGCACTCGCTTTAAAGAGTTCGAGGGCTGTGCGACCATTTTCTGCAACATCTGTCTCGAACCCTTCTTTACCAAGTAGAAATGAGATTGCTTCTGAGAAAGATGATTCATCTTCGACTATAAGTATCTTTGTCATAATCAGATGCCTCCATTAGGTGAGTAAATCGGTAAGCGAAGTGCAAAAGAAGAACCAACGTTGGGGGAGCTCCACACCTTTATCTCGCCACCATGCTTTGACGCAACATGCTTCACAATAGATAGCCCAAGTCCCGTACCACCAGTCTCGCGTGACCGAGCTGGGTCAACGCGATAGAAGCGTTCGAAAATTCGATCAAGTTCGCTTTCTGGAATTCCAATGCCCTGGTCAGTAACAACAATCTCAATGATGTCATCTTCAATCGAGGATGAGATTGAGACATTTGTATTATTCGGGGAGTAATTGATGGCGTTCTCCAGGAGATTATGGATTGCCATAATCAATTGATCTCCATCACCAAGGACAGTGACATTTGGAATTTCGGAGATTGAGACGGAAATACCTTTTGCTTCAGAGGTTGTTTTCACAAGATCGACCGCTTCATTTATGAGTTCAAGGACCACATTTTCCGATGCAATCTGTAATGGGTCCGAATCCTGCAATCTGGATAGGTTGATAATCTCTTGTACTAAATCTGTAAGTCTCTTCGCCTCAAGTTGCATACGTGAAGCAAATTTCACAACTGATGCAGGATCATCTGATGCCGATAAGACTGCTTCGCTTAAGAGAGATAAAGCGCCGATGGGTGTCTTAAGTTCATGAGAAATATTGGCTACAAAGTCTCGGCGGACTTCGTGAACACGTTCTGCCTCGCTCTCATCGCTGAGTAGTACAACAATGTTGTCAATATCAGCGAGATAAATTGCACGTACAGTTAACTCGCGTAACCCTTCACCAATTGGCCCACGTGGGATTTCAATCTTGCCAGTATGCGTTTGCTGAGTGCGGCGTACAACGCGAATCAAAGCCACAAGTTCAGGACTGGTAATCCTGTTATCTTTCAAGATGTTAAGCGTTTCGATTCCTTCAGTTGAAAATCGAACAACTTCACCTGGGGCTACTAACAAGGCATCTTGATCTAGCTGAGAAAGTACATTGAAAAATATGGGTGAGATTTCGGTGGACTCTTTCTTTTCTTCACGACCGAACCTCATGGGGCAAGCCTAACGGGGAAGATGGACAGTTAACCTTCCGTTAACCGAAGCGCATTGCTTTATTCATGGAATGCGCCTAAATTCCGCATATGGCACTTATCCGTTCGGTCTTTCAAGATGAGCTCGATGGCGTATCGCAGTCACTCGTCGACCTCTCAAATATGGTCTCAACATCAATTAACAAGGCAACACACGCCCTCATTGATCTAGACCTCAAATTGGCCGAAGAAGTTATCTCCGAGGATGAGAAAGTCGATTCATACCAGCACGATTTAGATTCACACATCATCGACATCATTGCGCGACAACAGCCTGTGGCAACCGATCTCCGCGCCTTAGTTACAGCTCTTCGAATGAGTGCAGATTTAGAGCGCATGGGCGATCTTGCGCACCACATCGCCAAGATTGCTCGACTACGTCATCCAGCAGCTGCAGTACCTGCTGAACTTAAAGATTTAGTACATCACATGGGAACTGTTGCTGAGAATCTCTCTCGCAAGATTGCTGTCGTTATCGATACCCGCGACACCGAGATGGCGCTGCAGGTCGAACGCGATGATGATGAGATGGATAAGTTGCATCGTCAGCTCTTGGGGTCAATTACCAACGACACATGGACCCACGGGGTTGAATCAGCTATCGACCTAACTCTCTTGGGTCGCTACTACGAGCGCTTTGCAGATCACGCTGTATCGGTCTCACGCCGTATCTACTTCTTGGTTACAGGTACTTTCGCGTCATAACAGCGCTTCAATCGCTTACCTCGTTAAACTCCGAGAATGCGATTAGGTGTTTTAGATGTTGGTTCAAACACCATTCACCTGCAGGTAATTGATGGCCACCTTGGTGGTCCGCCAATTCCAAATTCTTCCCATAAGACCCTCATACGATTAACAGAGTATCTCGATGAATCTGGGGCTATCACTCAGCTCGGAATAGATAAAATCACTGAATCCATCTTGGGTAATCTCAAAGATGCTGCGCATCTAGAGATAGATGAACTATTGGCATTTGCAACATCTGCAATACGTGAGGCTGTGAATTCAAATGATGTCCTGGAACATGTTAATCGTGAGTGTGGAATAGATTTACAAGTTTTAAGCGGAGAAGAAGAGGCACGCTTTACTTTTCTAGCAGCTCGTAGATGGCTAGGTTGGTCAGCGGGAGATCTACTTGTGCTCGATATTGGTGGCGGATCACTTGAAATCGCACGCGGTGCCGAAGAGAATCCAACCTTCAAAAGTTCAATGCAGTTAGGTGCAGGCAGGCTTACACGCAAATATCTCAAGGGAGATCCATTTACCTCTAAATCCCTTGAAGCACTAGAAGAATTTCTTGAGGATGCAATAGCGCCTTTAGCGCAATCACTCTCAACTTTTGAGAAGAATATTGCAACGGGAACAAGCAAAACATTTAGAACTCTCGCCAAGATTGCCAATTCAAGTTATCCAAAGACTGGGCCTCATCTAACTCTCGATGCACTCGATCAGATAGTTCCTACGCTTCAGAAGCTCGATGTTAAAGGCCGACGAGAGTTGCAATCTGTATCTGCAGAACGTGCGCCACAGATTGTGGCTGGCGCAATGGTGGCAAGGCAGTTAATGCGCACCCTGGAGTTAGAAGAGATTCGAATCTGCCCTTGGGCGCTGCGTGAAGGCATTGTGCTACATCGCCTTGATTGGATTGAACGCTAAGAAATAGCTAGAAAGTCCAGTCCTACGATTTCTCCGCGGACGCGATGAACAATCCAGGCATCTCCAGGTTCGAGCTTAATCAAATCCTTATTCTTCAACTTAGTATTGAGAATCCCACGTAGCATCGTTGGAATTACAGGGTTATGACTGCAGATCAGAATGTTCTTCTCATCTTGCTTTACTGCATTGGCAAAGGAGATTGCTCTCTCTGGGTCGAATCCAAAGTTCGCCTCATTGAGATTTGGAATCTCTGTAATTTTCAATCCTCGTGATTGCGCCAGCGGAGTCACTGTTTGTACACACCTGATGTAATCAGAGCTATAGATTTCATCGACACCAAATGGTTCCAGGTGTTGGATCAGTTGCTCGGATTGAGTTAAACCTCGCTCATCTAAAGTTCGCTTCGAATCATCATCATCCCAATCACCTCGCTCAAGAGCTTTGGTATGTCTCACGATAATCAAGGTGTCAGTACGAGGCTCTTGGGAAAGAAAGTTTTTAATGATTGTTTTATCTGATTCATGAGTTGCGCGAGCAAGAGTATCTTCTGGATTGAGCCACTTGATTTCATCAACTTCTTCATTTGGCTGAAATTCATCAGTGAGTGCCTTTGCAGCCCAGTACTTCACACGCTTAAGCCCTGCAGGTTCCTTGTATTCAACGCTTCCTAACTCACGCCCGAATTGAGGTGTAATCCCGGTCTCTTCAATTACTTCACGGAAAGCACAGCGCAGTGAAGATTCACCTTCTTCAATCTTCCCCTTTGGTAGCGACCAATCGTCATAACGTGGGCGATGGATGAGTGCGATTTCAATCTTTAGCTGTGAATTCTCGCGCCAAAGAAGTGCACCTGCAGCTCTAATCATGAGCGGTTATGGCGATCCACGAAGTGATCTTGGAAATTAACAAGTGGATTTCCGTCAAGGTCGGAAATCTTGCGAACCCAGGCATTCTCATGGGTTAAGCGCCATGATGAATACTGGTCTGAAACGGAATCATCCAAGATTCCCTTGAGCCTTGCCTTGTGTTTTTCTGAATCAATTCGAACAAGTGCTTCCACACGACGGTCAAGGTTTCTATGCATCATATCTGCACTCCCAATGAAGTAATCATCAGCGCCATCGTTCTTGAAGTAGTAGATGCGAGAGTGCTCAAGAAAACGTCCGAGAATAGATCGCACCTTGATATTTTCACGACGAGCATCTGTGTTCAAGCGAATTGAACAGATACCTCGAACAATAATTTCAATCTTTACACCGGCATCTGCCGCCTCGTAGAGCGAATCGATAATCTCTTCATCCAGTAATGAATTTAACTTGAGGCGAATCCATGCTGGCTTTCCATCGAGATGATTTCGGGTCTCGCCCTTGATCTTGCCAATCAAGCTCTTTCGCATACTGTGTGGAGCTACGAGAATTCTCGAATAATCGTGCTTCGTCGAGTAACCAGATAGTTCATTAAATAGGCGCGAGAGATCATCTCCAAGTACAGGATCTGCGCTGAGAATTCCCAAGTCATCGTAGAAGCGCGCAGTCTTTGGGTTGTAATTACCTGTACCCACATGGCAATAACGACGAAGAGTCTCGCCTTCATCACGCACAACGAGTGAGAGCTTTGCATGTGTTTTTAGGCCCATCAAGCCATAAACGACGTGAACACCAACTTCTTCAAGCTTTCTGGCCCAACGAACATTTGCCATCTCATCAAAGCGAGCACGAATCTCAATCACAGCAAGTACTTGCTTACCTGCTTCAGCGGCCTCAATGAGCGCTTCCACAATAGGTGAATCTCCAGAAGTTCTATAGAGAGTCTGCTTTATAGCAAGAACATGTGGGTCTCTCGCTGCATTCTCAAGGAACTGCACAACTGATGTCGTAAAGGATTGATAGGGATGGTGCAGGAGTACTTCACCTTTACGAAGCGCTGCAAAGAAGGAATCAGTTGATTCTGGATCAACATCACGTAACTCTGTGGCGGTCTCGCTACGAAATGGTTTGTACTTCAAATGCGGGAAATCAAGGTCTGCAATCTGATTAAGGCTACGAAGATCAAGAGGAGAGTCGTACTTAACGACATCGATAGGTTCAATCTGAAGCTCATCCATGAGTTCGTTGAGTACCTCGTGATGAATGACCTTATCTACCTCAAGTCGCACAGGCGGCCCAAAGCGTCGGCGCGTAAGTTCCTTCTCCATGCTTTCAAGAATGTCATCAGTCTCATCTTCATCAAGATCGAGATCCTGATTTCGGGTGACGCGGAAGAAGAAGTGATCCTTAAGCGTGACGCCAGGGAAGAGTTCTGAGAGATGTTCTGCAATCAGTTCATCAATCAGAACAAATCTAAACTTTGAGATATCGGATGTTCTGATAAATCGTGGCAGATTCGTTGGAACCTTTACGCGGGCGAAGCTAATATCTTGATCTTCGCTAGATTCGATATTGATACCGACATTGAGCGATAAGCCAGAGATATATGGGAATGGGTGGGAAGGGTCGACCACCAGTGGAGTAAGGACCGGAAAGATTCTTTCGTTGTAATACTCCTTGAGATTGTCACGTTCTGCCTGACTCAGCTCATTAATCTTTAAGAATTCAATTCCATGTTCACGAAGTTCCGGAACGATTTCATCTCGGAAGCGATCGGCCTGAATATTGACTAACTCCTGGGTGCGCTCAAGCACGATGCGAAGTAACTCTTTTGGAGTAAAGCCTGCGCTATTTGGAGCAGTTACTCCACGATCGATCTTTGCTTTTATTGATGCCACTCGCACCATAAAGAATTCATCGAGGTTGGATGAGAAGATCGCCATGAATCGAACGCGCTCGAGAAGCGGAATAGTTAAATCCTGAGTTAACTCAAGAACGCGAGTATCGAAGTCGAGCCAGGTTAATTCACGATCCTGATAGTTCGCAGCGCCTTCTTTCACACCCCTAGGATGTATCAACTTGGTTAATAACTGGTAATCGAGAGGTAAACGGAGAACTTTCCAGAGTGAGGCGGGTCGGGCTCGAACCGACGACGACCGAATTATGAGTTCGGGGCTCTAACCAACTGAGCTACCGCCTCGTCGTCGCCAATCTTATAGCGTTGAGAGTAAATGTCCGACTAACTCTTCAGGCTTGATTTGAGCAGGCCATGATGGATGTTGAACACCGACTCCATGTGCAATGACGAACGATGCGCGCTCTTGTGGGCTATCTCCACCATGCCCACCTTCATCGCGATGGCCATGATCTGTTGTAATCACAATGAGCCACTCCTCATCATGCATCTGGTTTCTTATGTGAATTGCTTGATGCAACTGTGCTACTAATCTATCTATTCTTTCGATTGCATCGAAGTAGGAACCTTCGATTGTTCCATCCAGGTGCCCTGCTTCATCGGCTCCGCAGAAATATACAAAGCTCACATCAGGAGCGATGTCACGTATTGCTCTCACCGCATCTTGCGCAACCTCAACATCGACAGTTTCATAGCCGTTGGTTTCACCGTCGCGGATAAAGATTGAATGCTTTTCTGTGCTCTGGTCAGCAACTCGAGTTCTGATCACCGGTCCAACATCGCTGGGATCAATAAGTGGAGGCCATCCAGCTGCAGCATAAGTAGTTACTCCTGGCTTTCGTGCTGCAGCTTGTGTCAAAAAATCGGGGGCTGCAGCTAAGTTGTGATTTGCATAATCGTTATCAATAACCTTATGGACTTGTTGGGTCACACCAGTTAAGAGCGTTGTCCAGCTAGGACCCGACACAGTCGGCATATCAACAACCATTTCGCTGAAATAGGATTCGGCTCGAAGAGTTGCCAAGGTGGCTGCGCGACCAGAATCTATTGCGCGTTGAAGAATGAGACCATCAATACCAATAAGGAGGATCTTGGTCCGAGAAGTCATCGAGAAAGAGTAGGACATTGCACTACTTTCGCTCCAGGGCTATCGGTAGGATTCACCCATGATTCACCTCAGCCAATCGCGCTCATCAATCCTTTTTGATAAGAGCGATGATTCTCTTTCTATCCTCTATTGGGGCAAGAAGATTGAAATCAGCGAAAAGAGCGAAGCAGCCGTCAGTGCAGCGCTTAAGAAACCCTCTTTTCATGGTGGACTCGATGTTTCACCTCGCAATTTGGTTATGCGCGAACATTCGCGTGGCTTTATAGGCCACCCTGCACTTCGCGGTCATCGCGCTGGCGTCAACGCCTCTAACTCATTTACTCTGAAATCGGCAACCCAGAAAGACCAGTCCCTGAACGCGGTATTTGTAGATTCAATTGCTGGACTAGAAGTCAGTATCGAATATTCACTGACACCTTCAGATGTTCTACTGATCAACGCGACAGTGACCAATATTGCCGAGGGTGACTATTCGTTAGAGCACTTCTTGTACTGGTTACCGCTTGGGGAAAATGCTGATGAAATTTTAGATTTCTACGGACACTGGACGAAAGAGCGCCAACCTCAAAGACGCCCCTTGGGATATGGATTAACAACTCGTGAAGGATTCGAAGGACGTTCGGGTCACGATTACACACTTACGCAAATTG
>JBILBB010000085.1:0-4895 GCA_044353955.1 Candidatus Planktophila sp.
CTACGGCGCTCCTGTCTATGTGCGTAAAGAGATTGTCCACAACAAGCATGTTGTATCTACCCTCGAACAACGTGGAGTCATCTTCGTTAATGAGACAGATGAAGTTCCAGAAGGTGCAACTGTCGTCTTCTCAGCACATGGAGTTTCACCTGCGGTCCATGCAGAAGCTGCAGCTCGTAATCTCAAGACTATTGATGCAACCTGTCCACTAGTGACAAAGGTGCATAACGAGGTAAAGCGCTTTGCCGATGACGAGACAGAGATTCTGCTCATTGGCCACAATGGACATGAAGAAGTTGAAGGAACTGCAGGAGAAGCACCTGGCAAAGTTCGCGTAGTTGATGGACTTGATGAAGCTCGCACAATTATTCCAACGCCAGGAAAGAAGTTGGTCTGGCTTACACAAACCACGCTCTCTGTCGATGAGACGATGCAATCCGTTGCAATCCTCAAAGATCGCTTCCCAGAGATTGCAAACCCACCTTCAGATGACATCTGTTATGCAACGCAGAATCGCCAAGAAGCGATTAAAGCTATTGCACCTCAAGCTGATTTAGTCATTGTTGTGGGTTCTAGAAATTCATCGAACTCTGTGCGACTTGTAGAGGTTGCACTTGAATATGGTGCAAAAGCTGCTTACCTTGTTGATTATGCAGCTGAGGTTAAGGATGAATGGTTTACAGGTGTAGAAACAATCGGTGTGACAAGCGGTGCATCTGTTCCAGAGATTCTTGTTTCTGATCTCCTAAAGCACCTTGAAATGCATGGTTATCACGATGTGCAAGAAGTTAAAGCGACAGAAGAGACTCTTCTCTTTGCGCTTCCAAAAGAGTTACGTGCAGATTTAAAGGCAGCTAAGTAGATTTAACGGGTAACACTAATTAGTTGCAACGCGCTTTGATGGCTTGCTCTTCGCCTTCTCGTTGAAAAAGCTAAACCAGGTATAGATCGCGCCGATAAGTAGGAAAGGTGCAACGCTTGCGAGTGCTGCGATGAAATCAACACCCACACGAGAGATGCTCAGGCCATCGCTAAGAATTGTCATGAAGAGCGCAGTTGCTGCAAAGGCAAGTGGTGGAGTAACCGCTGCAACGTAACGTGTTCCTTTGCGACCGTAACTGACGCCACCGAAGCTAACGAGAGCGATGATGAGCCCTGAGACTATTCCGGCACCTGAGCGAATCCAGATTTCAAGAGCTGCAAAGATAAAGATAAAGAAGGATTGAAGGAAAGCTACGCCCTGTTTATTTAAACCTGGGCCAGGCAGCGTTGGCTTCTTCAGCGTTTTCGCCATCTCTTACTCCTCTACGACTTCAACATCAATAAAATCATCTGGCGCATCTAATTCGGGGTTCTGTAACTCTCGAACCTTAGCGGGGGATTCTGGATACTCAATTGCGAGCTTCTCTTTATCTCCTGCAACGCCAAGTTTATTGATTCGACGAGCAGGTGCAAGAACGGTCTTCTCGGCGGTTGGAATGAGATCTTCATACGCCTTTGATGTTGAGTTAATAGCCTTACCGACAGCGACAATCTTTGTATGGAGCAGGGTGATGTTCTTTAAGAATGTTGCCGCAACCTTAGTGATGTCATCGGCATTCTCGGCCAACTTATTGCGGGTAAAGATATGGCCCACGGTGCGCAGGAGCGCCATCATCGAGGTAGGTGTAGCCAAGGTGACGCCGACCTTAAATGCCTTTTCGAGAAGTAGTGGATCAAGACGTAGTGACTCAGCGAGCAGGGTTTCAAAGGGGAGGAAGAGGACGACGAAATCAGGGGTGTTCTGGGATTTGTGATAGCCGCGCTTTGCTAGAGCATCGACATGCTTCAAGAGATCTTTAGTGTGTTGCGCTAATAGTTCATCTCGCTCTGCTTGGTCTTCGGTACCGAATGCCTCAAGGAAGCGATCAAAGGGAAACTTCGAATCGATAAATAGTTGTGAACCACCTGGCATCGCAACAGTGATATCTGGAATACCCGATGAATCTGCATCGGTTGTGGAACGTTGTGCAACGTATTCGTGGCCTTCACGAAGGCCCGCTTGTTCCAGCAAGAGTTCTAGTTGTGCCTCGCCAAATTTTCCACGGGTCTGTGAATTAGCAAGCGCCCCAGCAATCTTCTTAGTCTCATCGAAGAATGTGGTGGAAGCTTTGCGCATCTCATCTATTGTGCCGATGAGTTGAGTCTCTGATGCAACGCGTTTCTCGGCAGCATCTTGTGCCTGCAGTCGCATACGTTCGACAGTTGTCTTCATCTCTTCCATCTGTGCTGCAATCTTGATTTCAGATTCTGTCTTCGCCTCTGCTGCTTTCAATCGCTCATCGGATGCTTTAAGTAGGACCTTTACATCGTTGAGCTCTTGAGCAAGTTGTGACGAATTACCACCGACTGATGCAGATTTAATTCTGGCAATCCAGATACCGAGGGCGAGGCCGATAAATAGGCCGATAATCAGAGTTATTAAGGTCACGAGTGCGCTTGACATGGGGTAATCGTGGCAGGGAGCACTGACAATCCCGCGTAGGCTGTCCTACTTATGAGCCTCTCAATTGGAATCGTCGGTCTCCCGAATGTTGGAAAGTCGACCCTTTTTAATGCTCTTACTAAGAACAATGTCTTAGCTGCCAACTATCCCTTCGCCACGATCGAGCCCAATGTCGGCGTCGTGGGCGTTCCGGATGAGCGTTTGGCGAAGCTAGCGGCGATCTTTACCTCCGAGAAGTTACTTCCAGCTGCGCTCTCCTTTGTAGATATCGCTGGAATCGTAAAGGGCGCATCTGAAGGTGCCGGCCTTGGAAACAAGTTCCTTGCCAATATCCGCGAAACAGATGCAATCTGCCAAGTAATCCGCGTCTTCACCGATGGAGATGTTGTCCACGTTGATGGCCGAATCGATCCTTCAAGTGATATTGAAACCATTAATACAGAACTTGCGCTCGCAGATCTTCAGACAATCGAGAAGGCGATACCTCGTCTTGAGAAGGAAGCACGCGTTGCTAAAGAGAAGGCGCCGATTCTGGAAGCTGTAAAAGCTGCTAATGAATGGTTGCAATCTGGAAAGCCGCTTTCTCAGTCAAAGATTGATCGGGAACTTCTACACGAGCTTCATCTCTTAACTGCCAAACCATTCTTATATGTCTTTAACGTTGATGCTGCAGAACTTGCTGATACCGAACTTCGCGCAAAGTTATCTGCACTCGTTGCCCCAGCTGAAGCAATCTTTTTAGATGCAAAGACTGAGGCAGAACTTGCCGAACTTTCAGATGAAGATGCTCTCGAACTTTTGCAAGCAATTGGTTTAACAGAACCAGGGCTAGCAACTCTTGCACGTGTTGGTTTCGATACTTTAGGTCTGCAGACATATTTAACTGCCGGTCCAAAGGAAGCACGCGCTTGGACAATTCATAAAGGCGACACAGCCCCGATGGCTGCTGGCGTTATTCATACAGATTTCCAAAAAGGTTTCATTAAAGCTGAAATCGTTTCTTTTGCCGACTTGGTAGAAGCAGGCACAATGGCTGAAGCGAAAGCTAAAGGTAAGGTGCGTATGGAAGGCAAGGAATACATCATGCAAGACGGAGACGTAGTGGAGTTCAGATTCAATGTCTAATAATCAGCCGCAAAACACAGCCCGCGCACGACTAAATCAGCCGCACCTCAAAGATCTTCCGCGGAAGACTCGCGATAATCTTCGTAACGTAGCGATCATCGCTCACGTTGACCACGGAAAGACAACACTCGTTGATGCGATGTTGTGGCAATCCGGTGCTTTCGCTGCTTATAAGAAGCAAGAAGAAGGCCAAGATCGCATGATGGATTCAATGGATCTAGAACGCGAAAAGGGAATTACGATTCTTGCTAAGAACACATCTGTTCGTCGCGGTGACACTGTCATCAACATTATTGATACACCAGGCCACGCAGACTTCGGTGGCGAAGTTGAACGCGGACTCGAAATGGTCGATGGCGTAATCCTTCTCGTTGATGCATCTGAAGGCCCACTTCCACAGACACGTTTCGTATTGCGTAAAGCGCTACAAAAGAATCTTCCAGTTATCTTGTTGATCAATAAGGTTGACCGTCCTGACTCACGTATTGCAGAAGTTGTCGACGAGGCATATGCACTCTTCCTCGATCTCGATGCAAATGAAGAGCAGATTGAATTCCCAGTTGTGTACGCATCTGCCAAGGCAGGTCGCGCATCTCTTACTCGTCCAGCAGATGGCGGAATGCCTGAAGAAGAGAACCTTGATGTTCTCTTTGACACTATCTTCTCTGCAATTCCAGCTCCTGTTTATCACGAAGGTGCACCACTTCAGGCGCACGTGACCAACCTTGACTCATCACCATTTCTTGGACGCCTTGCACTATGTCGCGTTCACGAAGGTGTTATCAAGAAGGGCCAGACTGTTTCTTGGATTAAGACAGATGGAACAACAGAGCGCGTAAAGGTTTCAGAGCTCTTGATGACTGAAGCTCTCGAGCGCGTTCCTGCACTTGAAGCAGGACCTGGCGACATCATCGCGGTCGCTGGTATCGAGACAATCACATTGGGTGAAACTCTTGCAGATCTTGAGAACTCACATGCGCTTCCACTTATTACAGTGGATGAACCATCAATCTCTATGACAATCGGTATCAACACATCTCCACTAGCGGGCAAGAGCGGCAAGATGCTTACTGCGCGCCAAGTAAAGGATCGTCTTGATAAAGAGCTTGTTGGTAATGTCTCACTTCGCGTTCTCAATACCGAACGCCCAGATACATGGGAAGTTCAGGGTCGTGGCGAGCTCCAGCTAGCTGTTCTCGTTGAAATCATGAAGCGCGAAAGCTTCGAACTCACAGTTGGTAAGCCACAGGTCGTTACCATGATGATTGATGGAAAACTCCACGAG
>JBILBB010000086.1:0-4886 GCA_044353955.1 Candidatus Planktophila sp.
GGCTCTCCTCAAGTAATTCCTAGTAGGAGTTTTACACAGCCACAAAAGATTCACTTCGAAATCAGGCTGCAGATATCTACTCTGCGCCGATGTCTACACGGGTAAAGAGACCAGGTGCCAAACAGCGCACAGGTGCATTTGGTGAATTAAAGACTGCAGAGTTTCTCACAGCTCGCGGCGATGAAATCCTCGATCGTAATTGGCGGATTAAAGAGGGCGAGATAGATCTCATCACACTATCGAGTGATGGAACCTTTCACTTTATTGAGGTCAAGACGCGAAGTTCGCTCGCCTTTGGCCATCCCTTCGAAGCAATCAATCGCGATAAAGCTCATCGGATGCAACGCCTTGCGCTGGCTTGGCTTGCAACACATGGATGTCTCGGTTGTGAATACGCCATAGATATCGTTGCAATTCTTATCGCAAGCGATGGCGCTCATACCCTCGAATACCGCGGTGGGATTTTATGAGCATGGGTCACACTCAGAGCGTTGCGTTGCTGGGGATTACCGGAAGTCTCATTGAAATCGAAGTCGATATCTCTGATGGAATCCCAATGTATTCACTCTTAGGCCTTCCAGATGCAGCGCTGCAAGAATCGCGAGACCGAGTACGAGCAGCAATTACCAATTGCAACGAGATCTGGCCCAATCGCAAGATGACGGTCTCTATGTCGCCCGCCTGGTTACCCAAGAGCGGGTCCAGCTTTGATCTCTCGATTGCGCTAAGTATTTTGATTGCAAACCAAGTCTTACCGCAGGAACCACTGCACCAAAGCATCGTCCTCGGAGAACTCGCACTCGATGGAAAGATTCGCTCGGTTCGAGGTGTACTTCCCGCACTGATAGCTGCATATAAGAGCGGCATAACTCGTGCGGTTATTCCTTTTGCTAATCGCGAGGAAGCACAATTAATGCCCCAGATGCAGATACTTGCCTTCGAGAACTTACGCGATGTTCTTCAATGGATGCGAAATGGGATTAAGCCTGAAGCACAAGAGTTAGATCTCATCGATACAACGCTCGACACCCATCTTGATTTTGCAGATGTTGCAGGACAGAGCAAAGCTAGGTTTGCAGCAGAAGTTGCAGCAACAGGTGGGCATCACCTTCTTCTGGTTGGTCCACCGGGTGCAGGCAAGACTATGATTGCATCGCGAATTCCAACGATCTTGCCAACTCTGACCCTTGATCAAGCACTTGAAGTTACTGCGGTGCATTCAATTTCAGGATCATTTACTCAACGCTCGCCGATGTCACGAATCGCTCCAATAGTCTCGCCACATCACACAGCATCACGCGTTGCAATCGTTGGTGGTGGTTCTCATGTCATCAAACCCGGAGCTTGTTCTCTGGCACATCACGGAGTTCTCTTTATTGATGAAGCACCCGAATGTGCTATCGGTGTTCTTGACTCGCTACGTCAGCCTCTTGAATCCGGAACTATCACTATTACGCGAAGCGTTGGGAATATAACTTTCCCTGCAGAATTCTTACTTGTCCTTGCAGCTAACCCATGTCCATGTGGAAAGTTCAGCGGCAAGGGGCGTGGATGCGAATGTTCATCGCTCTCTGTTAGACGCTACCTTGGAAAGTTATCTGGTCCACTGATGGATCGCATCGATATGCGCGTACAAGTCGAACCTGTCTCTCGCGTTGAAATGGCCGCCACTGATCTTGGCGAAAGTAGCGATGATATTCGAAAGCGAGTTATTGCAGCACGCGTAGCGGCATCAGAAAGATTCGCTGGGAAACCATGGAAACTCAATGCCCATATTCCAAGTCGAGAGTTACGCACTACATATCGACCTCAAAAAGATGCGATGAATTTCTTGCACGATGAACTTGATTGCGAACGCCTTACAGCTCGCGGATTACATAAAGTCATACGCCTCTCATGGACCTTGGCAGATCTGGCTGGTCGTGAAATCCCAACTCTCGCCGATGTTCAACGCGCATACTCGCTACGAGAAGGATCAGAGCTATGAATGATGTAGAAAAGCGCCTTGCACTCTTTGCTCATATCGAACCAGGCACCTCATTCTGGGGGCGTGAAATTTCAGAGCGCGGTGCATCTGCAACATATGACAGGCTGCTTGGCAGCGGATATGACAGAGTTAAATACGCCCAGTTGATTGAGAAGGTAACTTCCTTTAATGCCGCGCACGCAATGGTTTCGATTGACAGCGCAGGAGCTACGCTTATAACTCCAAGTGATTCCGATTGGCCACAATCTGTTGATGATTTAGAAGTTCCACCTATCGCACTCATCGTTAAAGGCGACACTTCTATCTTGTCTCATCGAGCGTTAGCAATTGTCGGTACCCGCAATCCGACTCCATACGGAATCCGTATTGCAGGAGATTTCGCTGCAGGATTTGTCGATCGCGATTGGCAGATCATCAGTGGGGGAGCCTACGGAGTTGATACAGCTGCACATCGGGGCGCACTTGTTGCAGAAGGTCGCACGATTGCTGTGATTGCATCCGGCGTCGATATTCAATATCCGGCCGGTAACTCTCGCCTCTTTGCCGAAATCTGCGAGAACGGTGCAATTGTCTCTGAGGTAATGCCAGGTGTAATTGCGATGCCACATCGATTCCTTACTCGCAATCGACTTATTGCTGCGCTCTCTGTCAGCACTCTCGTAGTCGAAGCGGCATTTCGTAGCGGATCACTTCGCACAGCACGCGATGCTGCCGAATTGATGAAGCCGGTGATGGCGATACCTGGCCCGATAAATTCTCCATCATCTGAAGGCTGTCATCGCCTTATTGGCGAGAGAGCAGCAGAACTTGTGACATCTGTTGCAGATGCAGTGGAGCTAATCTCTGCTCTTTAGGTAATGCGTGTATCTAATGAGAGAATAGGTACATGAGTAAATTCCGGTCGGGCTTTGTCGCCATTGTGGGGCGCCCAAATACTGGAAAATCAACTCTCATCAATGCACTTGTTGGCCGAAAGATTGCGATTACTTCACCGCATCCCAACACAACGCGTCACGCGATTCGTGGAATTGTAAATAACCCAGAGTTTCAAGCAGTACTGGTAGATACACCTGGCGTTCATAAGCCAAAGACACTTCTTGGCCATCGCCTCAACGCCGTTGTCAACGAGAGTATGGATTCAGTCGATATCGTGATGATGTGCCTTCCTGCTGATGAGACATCGGGTGCTGGAGATGAATTTATTGCGGCTGAGATCGCCAAGTATCCACGCGCAAAGAAGTTTGCCCTTGTAACGAAGACTGATCTTGTATCAAAGAAGAATATTGCAACGCGCTTACTTGGAATCTCTGAACTCGCAAAGGGCTTTACCTGGAATGAGATTGTTCCTATCTCAGCTGCGATTCACGAACAGATTGATTTACTTGAAAAGCTCATTGGAGATAACTTGCCGGTGGGCCCAGCCTTCTATCCCGAAGATATGAAAAGCGATCAAGATATCCAGCAACTTATCTGCGAGCTCATCCGCGAAGCTGCGATGCGCGATGCTCGCGAAGAGCTTCCACACTCAATTATGGTGACTATCGATGAGATGGCAGAGCGTGAAGAAAAAGGTAGCCGTCCATTCTTTGATATCCATGCAACTATCCACGTAGAGCGAGATTCACAGACCGGAATCATCTTGGGCCACCAAGGTGAACGCCTGAAAGATATTGGAATGCGTGCACGTAAAGATATCGAGCGCGAACTAGGGGCGAGAATATTCCTCGGGTTACACGTGAAGGTCTCTAAGGAGTGGCAGCGAGATCCAAAGCTTCTTGAAAGACTTGGATTTACTGAGCGTTGATAGAACCGGTTGCTAGCGCAACCAGGAGAGCGGTACCCAGAACGACGCGGTAGATAACAAATGGTGTGAATGTCCTTGTTGAGATGAACTTCATCAGCCAAGCGATAATGCTGTAGCCAACGATAAATGCCACAACAGTTGCGCCGAAAGTTTCAGTTAACGTAAATGCATTTGTGCTTGATTCATCCATTGCGCTTTTGAGTTCATAGAGACCGCTTCCAAAGACTGCAGGCAGTGCGAGCAAGAATGAGTATCGAAGAGCTGCTTCACGGGTATATCCAACTGTGCGACCTAGCGCGATAGTCGCACCGGATCGAGAGACACCTGGAATTAAGGCAAGCGATTGTGCAAAACCATAAAGGATTCCATCTCGATTGTTGAGTCTTTCCAGTGTCTTCTCGCGCTTACCTAACTTATCGGCAAGACCCAGAATAAGACCGAAGAGAATGAGCATCGTTGCAACAATCCAGAGAGATCTGAAGTTATCGCGTATGTAGCTCTGTCCAAGATAACCCAGTGCAACTATTGGCAGAGTTCCGATGATGATGAGATTTCCAAGGCGAGCATCACTTGATCCATCGCGCTTAAACCAGGCCTTAAGAATTCTCAAGATATCTTTTCTGAAGTAGAGCAGTACAGCGAGCTCGGTACCAATTTGTGTAATGGCGGTAAATGTTGCTCCAGGATCTTTAGCGCTCGGCAAAAACTCTCCGACAATGCGCAGGTGGGCACTCGATGAGACAGGGATAAATTCAGTAAGGCCTTGGATCAATCCCAGAAAGAGCGCTTCAAGCATTGTCTAAGTATCGCAACTATTTCGCTTCTGCAGGCTTTCGGCTCGCGAAGTATGAGCCGATCAATACAAGCGGAAGCCCAATGGCCATTCCAGTTGTAAATGGCTCATCCAAGATGACCACGCCAAGAACAACAGCAAATGCGGTATTTAGGTATGTAACAAGTGAGCCTCGAGCGACGCCGATGATGGCGGCAAGTGCAAAGAAGGCGACGAATGCAGCTCCTGTAGAGAGCACTCCGAGACCGATGATTGCATTGATGGCATCATTAGAAATTTCATGTGTTGGCCATTGAATGATT
>JBILBB010000087.1:0-4854 GCA_044353955.1 Candidatus Planktophila sp.
TAATCTCTATGGGTTTGATTCGTTCGCCTTACTGATTGAGCGTTATCTGCGGGTAACTAATGCACCTAGCGAAACTAATTGTTCGGCAAAGTTTGGATAGCCACGATCAATGTGGAATGCGCCATCGACGGTGGTTTCACCTTCAGAAACCAGCGCTGCAAGGACTAATCCAGCCCCTGCACGGATATCAGTTGCCTCGACAGGTGCCCCAGATAGCTGTGGAATGCCGTCTATCGATGCGTGGTGGCCGTCCACGGTTATCTGAGCACCAAGGCGCATGAGTTCATTGACAAACATAAAGCGTGATTCAAATACATTCTCTGTCACTATCGAGTGGCCATCTGCGATTGCATTCATGCCGATAATAAATGGCAGTAAATCAGTTGCAAATCCTGGATAGGGAAGTGTTGCAACATCAATTGCCTTTGGTCTGTGGCTCATCTGTACTCGAATGCCATCTTGTGTCGATGTAATGATCGCACCTGCTGAAGCAAGTTTCTCAAGCATGACTTCCATATGGTCTGCACGTCCGCCATGGATGGTGATGTCGCCCTGTGTCATCGCGGCAGCAAATGCCCATGTACCGGCGATGATTCGATCTGGAATAGTTGTGTGATCTGTTGGCTTTAGCGACTTCACACCGGTGATTGTGATTATTGGCGAACCAAGTCCCTCAATCTTCGCACCCATAGAAATGAGGAATTCACCAAGGTCAACTAAGTCAGGCTCGCGAGCTGCATTATCAATTGTTGTAATGCCTTGAGCTAGCACCGCTGCTGTCATCAAATTCTCAGTTGCACCAACAGAAGGAAAGTCGAGAGAGATAGCTGTTCCCGTTAAACCACTAGGAGCTTCTGCAATGACATATCCATGTTCAACGTGCGCCTTGGCGCCTAGCGATTCAAGACCTTTAATGTGGAAATCAAGGCCGCGAGAACCGATTGCATCTCCACCAGGGAGTGCTACTTCAGCCTTTCCTATACGAGCAACGAGTGGTCCAAGAACGTTGATAGATGCACGCATCTTGCGAACGAGATCGTAATCAGCGCGATGCGCAGGAGCCTCTGGAACATCGATAGTGACTGTTGCACTTCCGCGAACGACTGTGCATCCAAGGCGAGTAAGGAGGTCGGCCATGATGTCGACGTCCGCAATATCTGGAACGTTGCGGATAGTGGTCTTACCGACCGCTAGAAGGGATGCAGCCATTAATTTAAGGACCGAATTCTTCGCACCTGTGACTGAAACTTCGCCAACAAGGCGGCAGCCCCCGGTGATCCGGAAACGGTCGAGGGACGAAGATGCCATATCCGAATACTACTTATAGGCTACGGACATGGTTAATTTGACGCGTATTTACACAAAGACAGGCGATGACGGAACTACATCTCTCGGAGATATGAGCCGAACATCAAAGAACGACCCGCGTTTGGAAGCTTACGCAACAGTTGATGAAGCTAATTCAACAATTGGTGTTGTTCTCTCCTCTGATGAATTACCCGAAGATGTACGTGCCCTGCTAGTTCGTATTCAGAATGATCTCTTCGATGTAGGTGCAGATTTATGTACACCTGTTGTTGATGCACCTGCATTTGAACCACTACGCGTTCTTGAATCACAGATTGTTTATCTAGAAGAAGCAATCGATAAGTACAATGCAGATCTCGAATCACTTCGCTCTTTCGTGTTGCCATCTGGCACACCAGCTGCTGCACACCTGCATGTTGCACGAACAGTTCTGCGTCGTGCAGAGCGTTGCACATGGGCTGCAATCCATGCCTTCGGTGGTGGAGTAAATCCGTTGACAGCTAAGTATCTCAACCGTTGTTCAGATCTACTCTTTGTTCTTGCACGTTATGCAAATAAAGAGATCGGTGATCAGCTCTGGGTTCCTGGAGCTAATCGCTAACTCAATTTTTAACTTAAGTCCTTAAGGTGAGCACGCGCTGCGCTCTCTTCTTCGGGAAAAACAAATATTCTTGGGCCATCTTTCGTCTGAGTTAACGTTGCCTTAATTCCAACAGCAATCAACTTCTGTCGCAGCATTTCGCCCTCAATATGATTTCCTGGTTGGGCTACTGAAACTAACATTCCATATTCGCCTTCGCCACCTACGACCGGAACTCTTTCAACGAGAGATTTTCCTCTAGCCATCGTCCATTTGAGCATAAAGATGAGAAAGAGAACTACGGGAAAGCCGGCAAGGCTCATAAAGAAGAGATAGTTATTTGTGCCGCCTAACATTTACTCAATCACAGTTTCTTCTGGTTCCTCTACGACCTTGGTATAGGTCGAATTCTTGATTCCAGCTGGTCTTGGTTCCTGATTGCAGACAACTTCAATATCTGTAATGAATTCAAGGGTTTCAATAGGCTCCGGTGAAACTAACAGGACTGTCTTTATTTCAAATGGTGCGGTTGCACCTGCGATACTGCGAAGTTTTCCAAGTAGCACCCTGTCCTTTGAATAGACATTTGAATTAATCTCCCACCATTGGCAGCCAGGCTCTGCAGCAACTTGCACAGCGCTACAAACAAATTTGCGACAACTCTTCACTTGAGATGCGAGAACTCTCTTTGCAGAAATAAGAGAGACCAATTGCTTGCTGCTCGGAACGCGTGCATAGACTCCGGCATCGAAGGTAAATCCTGCTGGTGGCCACTTTGGCGAGGGAGATGGAGAAATCTTCGATTTTGGATTTGGCTTCTTTGCAGCTACCGCGTGATCGGGAGATACGAGCGAAGAGGCGAGAAAGACTAGAAGAAGTAGTGAAGCTACCTTCTTTAGTCGCGCTCCCACTTGAAGCTGCGAATCGCCCAAATCAATCCCAGTACGAGCCATACGGCAATAATGGCAAAGGTCCGGCCAGTTTCCCAATTGCCGGCTACTTCACGCGTAGCAAATGAGTCAGGAAGGAAGACTGAGCGAGCTCCTTGCGTCATCCACTTGAGAGGGAATATCGCTGCTACCTGCTGCATCCATTGTGGAAGGTCTGTGAAGATAAAGAAGACGCCACTGAAGAATTGAAGAACGATAACCACTGGCGATACGACCGCTGATGCACCGCGCCCACTCTTTGGAACATTGGAGAATGCAATTCCAAGAACTGTTGAACAAGCACTTCCCAAGACGAGCAAAGCTGCCAACAAGAGCCACTTCTCAGCAGTTACTGGAAGTTCAACGCCGAAGAATATGACTCCTGCTGCAAGCAAGAGAGCGACCTGAATCAACATGCTTAGCGTGACAAGGATTGCCTTGCCAATGAAGTAGCTGCTTGCCGGCATCGGAGTTCCACGCAAGCGCTTGAGCGTTCCGAAGTCACGTTCCATCGGAATCATGATTGCTAACTGTTGAAAACCTGTATTCACAAGGCCCGATGCGATCATCCCAGCTACAAAATATTGGCTAAAGGTGACGCCTTCAGCAATTGATTCAGAAAAAACTGAACCAAAGATTGCAAGGAGCATCAATGGAAAGAGCATCGTGAAGACAACGGATTCGCGCTGGCGCATAAATTGTTTAATCTCTAACTTGCCGCGTTCGATTCCGATGGAGATTGCGGTTGGACGTCGTAGTGTTGATTTAGGCATGAACATCTCCAATCATCTGGAGATATATATCTTCAAGCGAGGCACGCTTTACGCTGAGCTCTGGAACTTCTCCACCAAATTGAGCGGCAAGCTTCTGCACAAATTGAGTCGGTTCAGCGCTCTGGGCGGTCTTTACTTCTGCACCATCACGCCATGAAATAGTTGCAAGCGATGTAGCTCTTCCACCAAGTTGTGCGGGCGTTGAGACCTCAATAATTTGCCCACGGTTGATTACTGCAACGCGATCTGCAAGCGCCTCTGCCTCATCTAAGTAATGAGTAGTCAGAAGGATTGTTGCACCTTCATCACGTAACTTGAGGATGAGCGCCCAGAATGCGCGCCGCGCTTCAGGATCGAATCCTGTTGTTGGTTCATCCAAGAAAATTAACTCGGGATTTCCAATGATTCCAAGTGCAACATCTAAGCGACGTCGCTGACCACCCGAAAGTGTGCGACCCAGTGCACCTGCTTTCTCTGTTAGTCCTACTAATTCAATTACCTCACGTGGATCTTTAGCGCTCTTGTAGTAGTTCGCAAAGTGCGAGACTGATTCATAAACCGTCAGATCGCCTGCATCGCTTGTTGATTGGAGAACAATTCCGATTCGATCGCGCCATGCCTGTCCTGCAGCCCCCTTCGTCGCAGGATCGAAGCCGAGAACCTTTACATCGCCAGAATCTCGGTCGCGAAAGCCTTCTAGGATTTCAACTGTTGTTGTCTTGCCAGCTCCATTGGGGCCAAGGAGTGCAAAGATTTCACCTTGTTGGATGGAGAGATCGACTCCGGCAACAGCTGCATTGGTGCCATAACTCTTTCTTAGCCCCGAAACGCTGATGACTGTGCTCACATGACTATCTTGTCACATGCGCCCCAAAAGTGCGAGAAAATACATCCATGAGCCCGCGCAAGAACTATCCAAAGAATCGTCGCCCTAAGAGCGGTGATGATGGAGAGATTCATATCGCATCAAATCAAAGTTTTGAAGAAGATGAAAATGGTCTTTGGATTGTTAGAAAGCTAACTGGATCTGCTGCAAATAAACCTTATCGCTGCCCAGGCTGTGATCAATTAATTCCTATGGCAACCCCACATACAGTTGCATGGCTTGATGGAGATGAAGATAATCGCCGTCATTGGCATAATGCATGTTGGACCAAGCGAAATAATCGCGGTCCTCGTACTGAACGTACAAGAAATGCACCGCGCTATTAAAAACTAATTTTTAGCTGAGGCGACCTTTAAGGAATTTAGTCAGACCCACAAT
>JBILBB010000088.1:0-4736 GCA_044353955.1 Candidatus Planktophila sp.
TTTGCCTTTACAACGATGCGATCTTCGAGCGGCTTAATGGCTACTGCCATGGTTGTACTCCTTTATATTCGAGTTTTACTTCGGTATATATCCACTTACCTGGGGCTCACCTGCATTAGCAGTGTCGACCCTTGAGTGCTAACGCCAAGCCTAGGGCGGTGTATTCCCGCCTGCAAATTGAAGGCTCTGGTCTGGCTTAGAGGCTGACTTGCTCGACCTTAAGGCTGGAATCTGCGTCAAAGGCCCCTCGTGTGGCTGGTCTGCCCGCACTGAGCATTAGGCTGCCCAGGGCTGCGACCATGGCGCCATTGTCGGTACAGAGGGCAGGGCTTGGGATCCGTAGCTCGATTCCGGCCTTGGCACAGCGATCAGCGGCCACTGTGCGAAGACGTGAATTAGCGGCGACTCCCCCTGCGATCACAAGTGAATCAATGCCGGAAGCTTCACATGCAGCAAGTGCCTTGAGCAGAAGTACATCGACGACTGCCTCTTGAAATGAAGCAGCAACATCTGCGCGGACATAACTTGGAGTGCTCTCTAGATAACGAGCAACTGCTGTCTTGAGGCCTGAAAATGAGAAATCGTAAGGACGTGTTGCCCAGTCATTAGATGTTGTTAATCCGCGAGGGAAATCAATTGCATCGGCTTTGCCACTTGTTGCTTCGCGATCTATAGCCGGCCCACCAGGAAAACCAAGTTCGAGAATTCTTGCAATCTTGTCGAAAGCTTCGCCCGCTGCATCATCCATCGTTGCGCCAAGCTTTGTAATGGAACCGGTGATGTCATCTATTTGCAGCAAAGATGAATGTCCGCCGCTAACCAACATTGCAATTGTCGGATCTGTTGGCTTGTCGTGGGTCAGGTAATCAACCGAGACGTGTGCAGCTAAGTGATTGACTCCGTACAAAGGGCGACCAAGTCCTTGGGCTAATCCACTTGCTGATGCGACACCGACAAGAAGAGCACCCACTAAACCGGGGCCGGCAGTTACTGCAATTGCATCAATATCTTTGAGTGAGATCTTTGCCTCTTTAACTGCCCGTTCGATACTCGGCAAGATTGCTTCCAGATGTGCGCGTGATGCTATTTCGGGAACAACTCCACCGAAGCGGGCATGTTCATCAACACTCGATGCAATCTCATTTGCAAGCAAGGTGCGACCGCGCACGATTCCGATTGCAGTCTCATCACATGAAGTTTCAATTCCCAGAACGATTGGCTCCATTTACGCGAAATCCTTTCGCATAACAAAGGCATCATTGCCAGGTCCGTAGTAATCCATGCGCACGGAAATCTTCATATATCCCAGCGCTCTATAGAGCTCAATCGCAGATTCATTGGTGTGCTCAACTTCCAGCATCATCGCGCTGGCCCCACGCTCTTGCGACCATTCCTCGATCTGGCGCATAAATTCGCGGGCAATTCCCTGTCTGCGAAATTCTGGCAATACTGCAACGGTAAGGATGTCCGCCTCAACGCCAGGTGCCGGAACAAATACGCCGCAATACCCAACAATTTTATTGTCGATCTCGGCAACGCTCATAAAGCGAGTACGTGGAATTCCTGCAAACTCTTCCTTGAATTGGGCGGAAGACCAAGGTGAATATGGAAACAGTTCGCGCTCGTATCCAACAAGTACTGGAATATCTAACGCTATAGGTTGGCGATAAGTGATCATCATCGCTCCGCCGTTGGTACCGCATCTGGCCTACGCAGATACATAGGTTCGGTGATGTTCTGACTCTTTGTTAGCTCAACAAGTTTGCCCATATCTGGAAATACATCGATGATGAAGTTTTCCACCTCTGCAGGTTTATTGACATGGGGCCCATCAACGCGAATCCCATCTTTATATGAGGCCCAGTAAATCTCCTTGCGGCGGGCGTCAACGGCGACGGTGTATTCGCTATCTTCAACTTTGATTGCATCGAGTGAGCAGATACCAATCACGGGAATATTTCGTGCAAGTGCAAAGGTTTGAGCAAAGGCGATTCCAACTCGTAGCCCGGTAAATGGACCTGGCCCCATTCCTACGACTATCTGATGTGGCGGCTTAGAAACCTTAAGTGCTTTTGCAGCGAGCTCACTCAGAGCGCGACCATGGTCGGTTGCGCCTTCATGTGCTTCTTCAAAGAGCACAACTCCATCTTCAACAATTCCAACGATGGTCTTGGATGTGGATGTATCAATCGCCAGTGAAATTGTCATAGCGATAACCCTTGCCAACGAGCTCCTATTGGTTTGATTGCTACTTCGCGTTCTTCTTCTGTGCGATCAATAGTTATTTCAAGGCGCTCTTCGCTAAGGCGAGCAGATTCAGCCCCACCCCATTCAATTACCGTGACAGCGCTTTCGCGTGGAGTGTCAAGATCTAGATCATCGAGATATGCGGCAGCGTTTCCACCTTCAAGTAATCGATATGCATCGACATGAATGAGTGAAAGTGGAGCTTTATGAATTCGAGAGATAACAAAGGTAGGCGATGTGACACCTTCGATTCCCAGTGCCTCACCGATGCCTTGGACGAGCACTGTCTTTCCGGCACCAAGTGGGCCATTGAGCAGAATTAAATCGCCTGCTTTACAGAGCAATCCAAGGCGTAAGCCGAGTGCGTGCATATCTGCTGCGGATTGGATTCTCACATGGGAAGGATAGTTCACATGGCCAACTCCTCATGCAAATCGAAAGGGCCCCGGTTACCCGGAGCCCTTTCGTTAATCAGTTTCGATTAGTAACCGAAGTTGTACTTCAGATCACCAGGGCGATAATCAACATCGCCATTGAGGTAAGGAACCTTCGTTGCTATGTATTCAACATAGGAATCAGTTGGAACCTTTCCTGACTTTGCAGCAACTGCCAACATATCTACCCAAGCCTTCATCTGCTTGGTTGAGAATGTCTGGTGTCCTACACCTGAGACAGCTGGAGCTGCCTTCAGATCAGGTGCACCAGTTGCAGTGAACTTTGTATATGTCTCTGGTGTCATCGCATAGAGAGCACGAGTGTTCCAGATTGGCTTTGGACCCTTCTTGAAGACCTGCCAAGCTGCAAGCTCCTTCTCGTAGACCTCACGCTTACGATCTACATAGCGAGAAGAGTTACCTGAGAAGACCAAACGATCTGCTTCATTTGAAAGCAAGATTGTTGGGTGCTTTGATGTAAATGATGACTTATCAAGCGCCTTGAACTTAGCGATTGCATCAGCGTTACCAGTTACACGTGGTGCACCCTTAAGGACTGCAAGCATGCCGTTGATTGCATCATCGCCTGAGAGTCCGAGGTTGTAACGACCTGCATCGCCCTCATCGAGCAGCGCTGCCCAATCAGTCTTTGTATTGTCGTAGAAACCTGCACCTGTGATTTCAGACATTGATTGACCAGCAAGTGTGCCAGTTGCAACCGCCTCGCCCATGTTCTCAAGGATTGCAACTGTTGCGTTGATACTTCCTTCAGGAACAAGAGTGCTTGTTGAAACAGCATCCATATGCGCGCTCTTTGTTGGTACGCCGGTCAAGAGACCGATGAGCAAGAGAGCTGAACGTTGTGGAATTCCTGCAGCCTTGAGAGCTGCTGGATATTCAAGAGCTGGCGCTCCAAGGTTTCCACCCCAAGTTGTGAGAAGTGCAACGACCTTGCCGAGTTCTCCTGCAGATGCCATATGGCCAGGTACGCCCTTAGTGCCAAATGCTGCGCAGCCCTTGATTGTTGGATCAGCAAAGATGCTTAGAAGATAGAAGATGTCACATGCTGATTGAATTGAATCTGCAGGTGATGGAGTTAATCCAGCCAAGATACCGACAGAGTCAGCATATGTTGGGTACTTCTCAACAAATGGCGTAATGATTGAACCGGCCTGTGATGAACCGTATACAACCTTGCGCTGAATCTTCGTTGTGTACTTTGCCATTGCGGCATCGATGACTTCCTTAAGCATCTCTACGCGATAGACGTTATTCCAACCACGCATTCCCTTTACGGTGCCATCGTATGCTGCTACTGCATAACCAGCCTTGAGCATCTCTTTCGTGATGTCTTTGCCAGTTACTTGATTAGCTGGTGTGATCTCTTCGATTCCTTTAGGGACCGCTGAAACACCTGGATACGTTGGGCGGAAACCGTGCTCCCAGAAGAACATAGTTCCACCGAATTTGCTTGGCATTCTGAATGTGTATGCAGCACCGTTTGCAAGTGTTCCATTACAGATTTCGACATCTGCAACAGTCGAACATGTTGGAGCAGCAGCGTTAGCCGTAGGCACTACTGCAACTGCAAGAGTTGATAGCAGAGTCGCTGCACCGAATGATGCAATTAATTTACGAGTTGATAGCTTCATGTGATTAACCAACCTTTGGTAGAGCATCGGCTGCGATTGCAGGACGTGTGTACTTGAGTTCTGTTACAGGACCCTTAGCTGAATCTGTTGTCCACACCTTGCGTGTGCCATCGATTGGCTTGAGAGCTGTCGTTGCATCGTACTTACCGATCCAGAAGCCTGTGTAAGCCTCGTGAGTCTTAGCAGAGTAACCAAGAGGTGCAAGAGCGGCACTTGTAAGCTTGGCGCCGTTGTTCTCGACGTACTTGATGATTCCTGGACGTGTCAGGTTCTTTCCAGCTCCAAGAAGAGCTGCTGTCATCATGTATCCGATATTGATTCCTTGCATGACGTTGTTATCCCAAGTCTTGCTTGGACCCTTATTGAATTCGTCGTTGATCTTCTTAAAGGCCTTAACGTATTC
>JBILBB010000089.1:0-4631 GCA_044353955.1 Candidatus Planktophila sp.
CCCAACGCATACAAGGAGAAAGTCTTTGCTGGTCTCTCGCCGATTAAAGACTCTGAAGTTTTGGGCGATGATGAGAAGAAATCTGAATACATCATGCTTGCAATTCGTATGCCGGAAGGTGTTCGTAAAGCAGCTCTTACCGTTGCGCAATATGAGCGCTCCATGGAGTACATCAAGAGCGGTCATGTGATTGAACGCGATAGCTCGCTGGCTCTGACCCCGAAGGGTCGCCTCATTGCAGACAGAATTACACACGAAATGCTCCGTTAACCGGTGCGCGCTAAGATTGCCAAACTATGACAACTGATCGCCGCCTCGAGATTCTTCGAGCAATCGTCGACGAATATGTCGAGACGCAAGAGCCTGTAGGTTCAAAGGCGATTGCTGATAAGCGTGCGCTTGGAATTAGTCCTGCAACGATCCGCAATGAGATGGCGATCCTTGAAGATGAAGGTTTGATTACTCAGCCCCATACAAGTGCTGGACGTATTCCTACCGACCGCGGCTATAGATTATTTGTTGATAAGTTATCTGCGATTAAGCCACTTTCTACACCTGAGCGTCGAGCGATTGAAACATTCTTAGCAGAATCCCTAGATATCGATGATGTTGTTAAGCGCAGTGCAAAGCTATTGGCAGATATTACGAAGCAAGTTGCCGTTGTGCAGTACCCAAGGCTTGGAGATTCATCTAGCCGCGAGATGATGGCGATTTCAGGCACCGCAAACCTTGCCCGTTCAGGTGAAGATTTAGGTTCGACCCTTTCTCCCATTTTGGAAGCTCTTGAAGAACAGGTGGTGCTACTAAGACTCCTCAGCGATGCGCATCCAACTGTGCATGTAACAATCGGAAGCGAGCAACAGGATTCAAACTTGCAGACAACATCCCTTGTCACAGTTGGTTATGCCGCAGATCCATCAATGGGTTCCCTTGGCGTATTGGGCCCAACTCGTATGGATTATGCAGGTTCGATTTCAGCTGTCTCAGCGGTAGCACGTTACGTTGGTCGCTTTATTGCAGAGAGTCCTAAGTAATGGCTGATTATTACGACTTACTTGGTCTTGATCGCAGCGCTAACGCTGATGAGATTAAGAAGGCATATCGAAAGATTGCCCGCGAACTTCACCCCGATGTAAATCCAGATCCCGAAGTTCAGAACAAATTTAAGGAAGTTACAGCTGCCTATGACACGTTAAGTGATCCGCAGAAGCGCCAGCAATATGACATGGGCGGTCAGGGTGGTTTCGGTGGTGGCTTTGGCGGCGGATTCGGTGGCGGTGGATTTAGCGACATCATGGATGCATTCTTTGGCGGCGGCGGAAACCGTGGACCACGTCCTCGCATGCGACAGGGACAAGATGCACTTATCCGCATCGAAGTAGATCTCAATGAAGCATGTTTCGGAACAGAGCGCGATATCACTCTTGAATCTGCAGTTGTCTGCGAAAAGTGCCAAGGGCAAGGAACTGCCAACAACTCAGCTCCTTCTATGTGTCCTGTCTGTAAGGGTCGCGGTGAAACGCAATTTGTTCAGAAGTCATTCCTTGGTCAGGTGATGACTTCACGACCATGTAATAACTGTTCTGGATACGGTTCAGTAATTACCGATCCATGCCGCGAATGTGCAGGAGATGGTCGTGTCCGTGCACGTCAGACAATAAATATCAAAGTACCTGCAGGTGTTGAGACCGGAAACAGAATTCAGATGGCTGGCCGCGGAGAAGTTGGCGCAGGTGGTGGACCTGCAGGAGATCTCTATGTAGAAATCGTTGAATCTGATCACGAATTTCTACTTCGCGATGGCGATAATCTCCATATTGCAGTGGAGATCACCTTTGCTGCAGCATCCCTTGGAACAACAGTGATGGTTGAGACCCTCGATGGTCCGGTCGAAGTTCAGATTAAAGCCGGCACCCAGAGCGGAACGATGATTCCGGTGCGCGGCAAAGGTATGACGCGTCTGCGTACCACCAATCGCGGTGATCTCATTGTGCATGTGGATGTAGCAACTCCTCATAAGCTCAATCGCGAACAAGAGAAGTTACTGAAAGAGTTTGCTCAACTGCGCGGTGAGAAAGCTGGCGATATCAAGATTAAGGGACACAAAGAGGGCTTATTCGCTAAATTTAGAGATGCCTTCGGCCGCTAATGCTTACTCTCTTCTTCGTCGATGATCTACCAACGACTGTTGGCGAAAGCTATCAATTCCAGAACGATGATGCCCTGCACGCTGTACGCGTTCTGCGCACAACTGTGGGGGATATCTTCAATCTCAGCGATGGCAAGGGCGCTTGGTCAAAGGTTGTTGTGCGAGAAGCTGCAAAGAAGAGCCTTCGCGTAGAAGTTCTTGGGTCAGGTTTTCAGGAGCCCCTCGAACAGAGCTTTACCGTTATTCAAGCAATCCCAAAAGGCGACAGAGTTAAGGAAGCGATTGAACTCTGCACTGAAGGTGGCGCCGACCGCATCGTGATGTGGAAATCAGCACGCAGTATTGGAAAATCAGAAGATAAGATTGAAAAGCTTCAGGTAACAGCGCGTGAAGCGAGTAAGCAATCGCGTCGCTTTAGAATTCCAGCAGTTGTTGGAGTCGCAACAACCGAAAATGTTATTGATGAGATTGCAAAGGCTGATTGTGCAATCGTCTTGCATGAAGCTGCCCTGCTTCCAGTTTCAAAGGTAGTTATTCCGGGCGCTAGAAAGATTGCAATCATCATCGGCCCAGAAGGTGGGCTTACAGATGATGAGGTTGATACCTTTGCAGCAGCCGGTGCCAAGGTTGCGCTCTTAGGACGACCTGTTCTGCGCTCGGCACACGCTGGGTTGGCCGCGCTTTCGGCGGTAAACACTGCGCTCTCCGTGTGGTGAATTCACCCTATTATCGATAGATTTACCGTCATATGGAACGCCTCTTAATCACCGTCCCACCCGCCATTCCGATGGTCTCACTCGTTGGAATCTCTGATGCAAATATGTTGGCAATCGAAGCAGCATTTCCATCTGTAAACGTCACAGTGCGTGGAAATGAGATTACTCTTCGCGGACCACATATTGATTGCATCGCAATGGAGAAGTTAATAACCGAGATGATGGTCGTTATTCGTTCAGGTCAGGTACTTACAGTCGATGCTGTAAAGCGCAGCATTGCAATGCTTGAGGCAGAACCTACGCAACATCCGGGTGAAGTTCTTTCCCTCAATATTGTCTCTAACCGCGGTCGCACGATTCGCCCAAAGACGGCTAACCAGAAGCTCTATGTCGATGCTATTGAAGAGAACACAATTACATTTGGAATCGGCCCTGCCGGTACAG
Organism: Candidatus Planktophila sp.; assembly: GCA_044353955.1. Taxonomy (GTDB): domain Bacteria; phylum Actinomycetota; class Actinomycetes; order Nanopelagicales; family Nanopelagicaceae; genus Planktophila. Next base: position 3,310 of record JBILBB010000089.1, read on the forward strand.
GTAAGACCTATCTTGCAATGGCAAAAGCGGTTGCTGCTTTGCAGGCGAAGAAGGTCAACAGAATTATCTTGTCTCGTCCTGCAGTTGAGGCTGGCGAGAAGCTCGGATTCTTACCAGGAACGCTGAATGAGAAGATTGATCCATATCTTCGCCCGCTCTTTGATGCGCTGCACGACATGATCGATGTCGATGCGATTCCACGTCTGATGCAGACTGGTGTCATTGAAGTTGCGCCTCTGGCCTTTATGCGTGGACGCACACTTAACGATGCATTTATCATCTTAGATGAGGCTCAAAACACGACTCCAGAACAGATGAAGATGTTCCTGACTCGTCTCGGTTTCGGTTCAAAGATGGTTATCACAGGCGATGTTACTCAAACCGACCTTCCCAATGGACAGCGTTCAGGACTTGGAGTCATCAAAGATATTCTTGAAGGTGTAGATGACATCTCATTTATGGAGCTCACAGCAGAAGATGTTGTTCGCCATCGCCTTATCGGGGATATCGTTAAGGCCTATGACAAATACGATGCAGCGAAATCTGTTCCTCGTACCCTACGTAGCAATTAATTAGATATATGACCATTGAATTAGTAAATCGTTCTGGCGCGCTTATTCCAGATAAAGAGATCACCTCACTTCTCGATTACGCAATCGCATATATGGAGTTCAATCCCGAGTGTGAAATCTCCTTATCCTTCGTTGATCTTCAAGAGATGGAAGAGCTTCACATTAAGTGGATGCAGGAAAATGGTCCCACCGATGTCCTCTCATTTCCTATGGATATGCCAGAGAATAGAGATGACGTTGTAACGCTTGGAGATATCGTTATCTCTCCTGCAGTTGCTGCAAAGCAAGCAACAGCTGCTGGTCATAGCGTTGAACACGAGATGTATATCTTGGCCACACATGGCTTACTTCATATCTTGGGATATGACCATGCAGATCCTGATGAAGAGAAGGTTATGTTTGCACTGCAAGAGAAGATAGTTAAAGAATGGGCGGCTCAGTGAGTACAGTAAGTAAGAAGATCAGTCTTGGTCTTGCATTTATCTACACACCGATTGCAAAGGGAGTCATCGGACTCGGCAATCTCATAACACCAGATAAGGGCTTTCAATGGGGGTTATTTACCAACGAGAATGAACTTCGCGAGCTGATGGATCACGCACATGACCGCGGGCTTGTTGAAAGTGATGAGCATGAGATGTTGCAGAATGTCTTTGAACTCGGCGATACCTTGGTACGTGAGTTAATGGTTCACCGCACCGATATGGTCTGGATTGAGAGAGATAAATCTCTGCGCCAAGCGCTCTCACT
>JBILBB010000090.1:0-4626 GCA_044353955.1 Candidatus Planktophila sp.
GTATTCGCGAGCAGTACAAGCCGGGTGGCTAGCTCAGTGGTAGAGCGCCTCGTTTACACCGAGGATGTCGGGGGTTCGAAACCCTCGCCGCCCACGTTTTTGATTTTGGATTTCAATCAACTTTTGTCAGCGCATTCGCGACCAGTGGCGGGCAAGTCTCGCCTGGAGCTACAAGTGGTTCAAAATGCCACCACTCGTTCTTATAGACACGACAGAGACCGTACTTGTAACCATTCAACTCTAGCCACTTCGTATCTTCCGGATCTCCTGGGTAGTTAACATCGAGAGCGATTCCATCGGGATGATGAGACTTATCTGGTGGAAGAACCCACTTACTCGCCTCTCTTGCAGATCCATACTTTTGGATTGCTCGATTATACAAATACTGTTGGCGCTCAGCAGTTCTAAATCCAGATGTAATTACTAATGTGACACCCTCTCTACGGGCTTCAGATTGTGCAGCAAGGAATCTGTTCTTTACATGGATGTTTAAATCTGAGACTTCAGTTGAAGGGGCACTTATCTTTCCTGCCCCAAGGGATTCATCAGAGCCACAACCTTCCTTGACTACGCTCCTCCAAAGGGAGCCAGCTTCACTATCGAAGCACCAGAGAGGAATAGCAACTTCGGTCTCTTTTTGAAGTAGCTCATCCTGGGATTCAGAGCTATTTGAGTATGTCGAGCTAACAACAACAGCCAGTACTAATCCAAGCAGAATTAGTGAATGATTCCTAAACTCCTTGGCCTTTACAGAATCTTTAAGTTTCATTTGCTTAAGAACTCTTCTTTTCTCATTTCAAAGATCAATTCAGGACCATCTTCAGTATCTATTTGAAGTCCGATTTCGGTAAAACCTAAATTCCTCACAATGTGAAGAGATCGCGCATTATCCGGGGATGCCGTGTAACGAAGAATCTTTACATCATCTCTGCTGCAGATCATCTTCCACATACCTAGCAATAACTCTGTGCCAAACCCTTGGTTCTGCATTTCGGGCGCAATCCCGAATCCAATTTCAATCATCCCGTTCTCATCTGGGAAATCATGAAAGCCTGCTGAACCCACAACTTCGTTTGAGTCTTTTGAGATAGCAAGAATGATCGCAATCTCTGCGAACCCAGGGTTTGCTTTCACTCGAGGAATTCGGAAACGCAGCGGCGTTGGCTCTTCCAATAAGTGGTTATAGGGATTTGTGAAGCCAGTCCATTTAGGTTCATTGCCAGCCTCGAAAGTCGCATAGTCCTCAAGAGTCAGGGATTGACAGCGAAGTCGAGCGGTTTCAAAGGCGGTCATAAATTAAGACAACCATCATTCATTCTCTTCGCCATCTGCAAATCTTCCCACTGCAGGTTAAATATCGGAAGCAATTTCTCGGCCAAATAGCGTTAATGGCGAAATTAGCCGCCTATAAAGTAAGGTGAGCACAAGAATTACATAAGAGATTCATTTAAATCTTGAGGAGAACGCCGTGAAAGCCAGCGCCAGCGACCAGCGTTCTATTCTGGATATTCAAAAATTTGATCTCTCGACAGCAACTTTGAAGAATAAAGCTGCCACCCTACCCGAGCATGCGGAAATCACCTCCACAACAATTAAGCAGAACAATATCCGCGACCTTCGCATCGCTGCCGAGACCGAACTCAGCGATGTTAAACGTGAGCTTGCTCGAGCCGAGGGTGATGTCGAACAAGTTGTCACAAGAATTGAGCGCGATGAGAAGCGCCTATCTTCTGGAACGGGCTCTGCAAAAGAGCTAGAGCAGACACAACACGAACTTGGAACTTTGGGTGCGCGTCGAGCAGAACTTGAAGAAGTCGAACTCGAGATCATGATGCGAGTCGATGGAATTAAAGAGCGAATTGCGGTTCTATCTGCTGAGGAACAAGAGCTGGCTCTTGTCATTGCAGACCTGAATATCCGCAAAGAGAATGCACTAGCTTCAATCAATACCGAGCTCGAGACAATTGCTGCAGACCGCACAGCGACTACTCAATCCGTCCAAGTTGATTTCTTGGCACTCTATGAAAAAATCCGCGAAGGAAATAGCGGCATTGGCGCTGCAGTACTTGCTGGGAATCAATGCAAAGGTTGCAACCTCACGCTCAACACAATTGAACTCCAGAGAATGTCTGCTCTCGCTGAAGATGAAGTAGTCCGATGCGAAGAGTGTCGATGCATATTGGTACGTGATCGTTAATGGTGCGCCACTTTAAATTAACTGCCGATGGGGGCTCTCGCGGAAATCCTGGTCCTGCCGGCTATGGGGCAGTCATTACCGAAAATGGAAAGATCGTTGCTGAACTATTTGATGTAATTGGAACAGCTACAAATAACGTCGCTGAATACAACGGTTTGCTTGCTGGTCTTTCTCACATTAATAAACTTGATAAAGATGCAACAGTTGAAGTAGCTATGGATTCCAAGCTAGTTGTCGAACAGATGTCTGGCCGTTGGCAGATTAAGCACGCCGATATGCGCGATCTTGCTAAGCAATGCCGCGATGCCCATGCTCCTTCACTTGTGACTTATTCATGGATTCCTCGTGATGAAAATTCTCATGCAGATCGCCTTGCAAATAAGGCACTCGATGGCGAGAGCGCACATAAACCTGCAGCGGTCATTCAGCAGAATTACCTCACTGATCGCTTACGCAGCGCTGAGATTCCAACATTTATCTATTTCATTCGCCATGGCGAAACTGTTTTGACGCCTACTCGTAAATTTTCTGGAACTGGCTCACTTGATCCAGAGTTAATGCAGGACGGCCTTGATCAGGCAGATCTCGTCGCCGAAGAAGCTGCAAAGCTGGGGGCAGATGTTCTGATTGCTTCTCCTTTAAAGCGCACAACACAAACAGCCCAGGCAATCGCCCGAACAACTGGGCTCGAAATCATCTTTGATGAATCTTGGTATGAACTCTCATTTGGCGACTGGGATGGAAAATCAATTGAAGAAGTTAAAGCAGAAGATCCAGATGCTTACCAAGCGTGGCTCAATTCAACAGCCTATGCACCTGGGGGGGGAGAGTCATACGACGACGCCTCCATCCGCATCGAAGAAGCCCTAGAGAAGTTAGTTGCGCAGTACCCAGGGAAAAAAGTTATTGTTGTAACCCACAATGGAGTCATTAAGACAGCTATTAAACTTGCCATGGGAGCACCGGCCGAGGCTGTATTCCATGTCGATGCAACACCATGTTCTATATCTTCAATTTCCATCTGGCCGTCAGATGGATTACGCGCAGTGCGATCAGTAAATGAAAGAGGACATCTTCGATGATTTCATCAACAGAGTGGGCAGTAACCATTGGCGTCCTCGGCACTGTAATTATCTTGGACCTGATCCTCGCGATTGTGCGACGCAATAAGGAGACAACTCCGAAGGAAGCACTTAGCTGGACCCTCTTCTACGTTGTTGCTGCCATTGCATTTGGTTACTTGCTACCTAACTGGGCGCCACAGGAGTATCGCAAAGAGTTCATCGCAGGATGGATCACCGAGTACTCACTCTCCGTAGATAACCTCTTTGTGTTTATCATTTTGCTGGCAAATCTTAAGATTAGAAAAGAATCACAACAGTTGGTTCTTCTGTATGGCATCATGATTGCAATTGTCCTTCGCGTAATTCTCATCTTTGCAGGCGTAGCTTTAGTTACACGCTTCAACTGGATCTTCTTCTTCTTTGGTGGATTCCTTATCTTCACCGCATACAAACTGGTTAATGAGAAAGAGAGTGTCGAGGAAGACGAGGCGAAGATTGTTAAATACCTGCGAAAGCGTGGGATGAGCAATTTTGGTATCGCATTAGTTGCCCTTGGTATCACAGACCTAATCTTCGCTCTTGATTCAATTCCAGCAATCCTTGGACTCACAACAAGTACTTATGTCGTAATCACCGCGAACATTTTTGCTCTAATGGGATTGCGTCAGCTCTACTTCTTGTTACAAGGACTTATGGATCGCTTGGTGCACCTATCTCGTGGCTTGGCATTCATCTTGGCATTTATCGGAGTTAAGATGGTTTTGCACGCTATTCATAGCCTCGGGGTCCATGTTCCTGAGATTTCACTCGAACTTAGTTTGGCTGTCATCATCACCACGCTTACCGTTACGGCAATAACCAGCCTGTATTCCACACGAAACACCACAAAATAAACTCGCGTACCATTAGGCAACGAAGAGTCGCCCGGATCACCGCGTCATGAAAATGCCGAGGAAAGTCCGGACTTCACAGAGCAAGGTGGTGGGTAACGCCCACCCGGAGCAATCCGCGGGAAAGTGCAACAGAAAGTAAACCGCCAATAGCAATATTGGTAAGGGTGAAACGGTGGTGTAAGAGACCACCAGTAATTGCAGCAATGCAGTTAGCTATGTAAACCCCACCTGAAGCAAGACCAAGAAGATAGTGCGTTGCTCGCGCAAGCTATCGGGTAGGTTGCTTGAATCTGTAAGCAATTACAGATCTAGATGGATGGTGATCGGTTCGCAAGAACTACAGGATCCGGCTTATAGGGCGACTCTTCTTTTCTGACATCTCATCTGAAATAATTGAGCCATGATGAAAGAAGGGAAGTAAGATTTGGAAGACAAGGCAACGATCGTCGATTCAGGAGATAAATGGCTAGTA
>JBILBB010000091.1:0-4591 GCA_044353955.1 Candidatus Planktophila sp.
TGGTGTAGCCGAGGGGATTCGGACAGGGGGCTAATTTATCGTAGAAAGAGGTGGCCTTGCGACCCAGTTTTACGCTTACAGGGTCGCTTCGCTGTGGGCCCCGCAGCCGTGGTCGACTGAAACCACGCGTGCATCATCTGGTGCGATTGCATTTGCGCAGACACCGAATGCTGAACGAAGGGAACCTGCAATAGGAATAAAGAAGCCACATGATGCACAAGGCTTTGGTGCACCTTGTGCAAGCGGTGTATTTGGACCGCGATCACCTGTGTACCAACGCTTACTTGCTTGATCGCGACCTTCAATTGAAAGTACACGTGGACGCATCAAACCTAAATCAAAAGTTTGCGTCGCATCGAGATCTTCATCTTGCACAAGTGCATTAACACCCGGAACAAGACGAGTATCTTCAAGAATGCTCGGAACAATTACGCCAGGTGTGATGTCTTCAGGCAGGATGCGATCCATATATGGAATGTGATCTGGTGCAAGAAGTGAATCTGGGCCAGGCAAGATAACAACATCGCAAATACTTGGGGTTGCATCCTCATCAACCTTTGCAACCGTGATGCACCAACGCCATCCACGGTATCCAGCGATATCAGCTGCAAATAAATAAGTGGCTACACGATTTTCATCATCGTATTCGACAGAGACGAAGTCGCCGACCTGTGTTGCAAATTCTGCATCTGCCAAGGCGGCATCGCGTGCAATGGTCTGTGCATCAAAGCTCTTCATGTCGCAATCGTAAAGCAGAAGGCCCCCGAGACGTTAATCTCGAGGGCCTTCGTAACTATTTACGCGGGACTTTAAAAGTCCATTCCTACTGGATTTCTAATTTCTTAGAAATCCATATCTCCGCCACCCTGTGGCATTGGGTTCGCGCTCTTTGGTTCTGGCTTATCTGTAATGACAGCTTCTGTTGTAATGAAGAGAGCTGCAATTGATGCCGCATTCTGAAGTGCAGAACGTGTGACCTTAGCTGGATCGATGATGCCAGCCTTGATCATGTCTACATATTCTCCGGATGCCGCGTTGAGACCGAAACCTGCATCGAGGTTACGAACCTTCTCGACAACGACTCCGCCTTCAAGTCCAGCGTTAATTGCTATCTGCTTAAGTGGAGCTTCGATTGAAACTTCTACAATCTTTGCACCAGTTGCTTCATCGCCTTCAAGCTTGAGCTTCTTAAATGCAGCTGTTGCTGCCTGAAGAAGTGCAACGCCACCACCGGCGACGATTCCTTCTTCTACTGCAGCCTTTGCGTTACGAACTGCATCTTCAATGCGGTGCTTACGCTCTTTGAGTTCAACTTCAGTTGCAGCTCCTGCCTTGATGACGGCAACGCCACCAGCAAGCTTTGCAAGGCGCTCTTGAAGCTTCTCTTTATCGTAATCAGAATCAGACTTCTCGATCTCTGAACGAATCTGTGCAATACGTCCCTTGATTTGTGCGTCGTCTCCGCCGCCTTCAACGATTGTTGTCTCTTCCTTAGAGATAACAACCTTGCGAGCGCGACCAAGAAGTTCTAGGCCAGCTGTCTCAAGCTTGAGGCCAACTTCTTCTGAGATAACTGTGGCACCTGTAAGGATTGCAATATCCTGAAGCATCGCCTTACGACGATCTCCGAAACCTGGCGCCTTAACAGCTGCTGATCGGAATGTTCCCTTGATCTTATTTACTACGAGAGTTGCAAGTGCTTCTCCCTCAATATCTTCAGCGATAATTGCAAGTGGCTTACCTGATTGCATTACCTTCTCAAGTACTGGAACGAGATCCTTAATATTTGCAATCTTTGAGTTAACAATCAATACATAAGTATCTTCTAGAACTGCTTCCATACGATCTGTATCAGTTACGAAGTATGGTGAGACGTAACCCTTATCAAAGCGCATACCTTCAGTGAGCTCGAGTTCGAGACCGAATGTATTTGACTCTTCAACGGTGATAACGCCTTCCTTACCGACCTTATCCATCGCCTCAGCAATCATCTCGCCGATAGTTGCATCCGCTGCTGAAATCGATGCTGTCGCTGCGATCTGCTCTTTTGTCTCAACGTTCTTAGCCATTGATCCGAGCTCTGTAACGATTGCGGCTACTGCCTTTTCGATTCCGCGCTTAAGTGCCATTGGGTTTGATCCCGCTGCAACGTTGCGAAGTCCTTCGCGAACAAGTGCCTGTGCGAGAACGGTTGCTGTAGTTGTTCCATCGCCTGCGACATCATCTGTCTTCTTCGCGACTTCCTTAACTAGCTCTGCGCCGATTTTCTCCCATGGATCATCAAGTTCAATTTCCTTAGCGATTGAGACGCCATCGTTGGTAATTGTTGGCGCACCCCACTTCTTCTCGAGTACGACGTTACGTCCGCGAGGTCCAAGGGTTACCTTGACTGCATCAGCGAGTACGTTCATTCCGCGCTCTAATCCGCGGCGGGCTTCTTCATTAAAGGCAATTTGCTTTGCCATAGTTGTTAGCTCCTAGTTATCGTCTTTAAGTGATCGTCTTGATCATGTCCTGCTGGGCCGAATTATCACTCTCGACCCTTGAGTGCTAACGCCAAATCTAGACGGTCTTATTCCCGCTCGCAAAACGAGAGCGTGAGTTAGGGGGTTTGGAGGGGTTTAGCGGGCTGTACGGGCTTGCATGCGGGCTTCACGCAGGCGGCGAAGGCGCTTAACGAGCATCGGTGAGGCCTCGAGGGCATCTTCACGATCGATGAGGTCATTTAATAATTGGTAATAACGAGGAGCTGTGAGGTCGAAGAGCTCTTTAATCGCAGTCTCTTTCGCGCCAGCAAAGCGCCACCAATTACGTTCGAATTCGAGGATGCGTGATTCGAGGTCGGTCAATGTGGAACCGGAAGTCTCTGGATTTTCTAACGCAGACATATCCCTAATCTTACGCGGGAGTGCTTAAGAAGTGTGGGATTTAAGCCTGTGCAGATTTTCTAGCGGCCTTAACAATATTTCGGGCCATCGTAGGAAAGATAAAGAAGTGGAATGGCGAGACTACATACCAATAAATCTGGCCACCTAATCCGCGAGGTTCAAAGAGGGCATCTTGGGTAAGTACAGTCTTTCCATCTTTTACTTCGAGATGAAATTCCAGCCACGCCTTTCCAGGCAGAATCATTTCTGCATAGAGACGCAAATGTTGTTGCGGAACCAAACCCTCAACGCGCCAGAAATCTAAACTGTCACCAATTCGTAAATGGTCAGGATCGCGGCGACCACGACGCAGGCCAACACCACCGACCATGCGATCGATTACTCCGCGCAGGAACCAGAGCCATCCTGAACCGAACCAGCCGTGACGACCTCCGATTCCTTCAATCTGATCCCACACATATTTCAGTGGAACATCAGTTGTGATTTCGCGATGATCTTTCAGAGTTAATTCCCCCGCCCAATCAGGATCGCTCTGTGCTTTCTGCCATGGAGCTGTCGGGAAGGCAGCGTCAGACCAACGCGTTGATACGGAGTTCTCTTCAGTGCGTGTAAGCGCCAGGTGAATAGCTTGCGACACTGTCAGCAAACCTTCGGAAGGCACTGGAATCAAATCGTTAATGCTCTTGCGAGGATCTGCCACAACTTCACTAATCAACGATTCAACAAGTGGGCGCGCAAGTGAGGTTGGTACAGGTGTTACAAAACCAATCCATAAACTTGAAAGCTTTGGCGTAAGCACTGGCACTTGAATAATAATGCGCTTTGGTAGCCCGGCGATATGTGCGAATTTCTGCATCATGTCGGCGTAAGACATTACCTCTGGTCCCCCGATATCGCAGACACGATTCTGTGGATCTTTGAGATTTGCAACGTTGCGCAAGTAGTAAAGAACATCGCGAATAGCGATTGGCTGAGTGCGGTTGGAGACCCACTTCGGAGTAGTCATTATCGGCAAGCGGTGCGTTAAGTGACGGAGCATTTCAAAGGATGCAGAACCTGAGCCAATAATGATTCCGGCTCGAAGTTCGAGAACTGGAACCGAAGTTGATGCTAATTCAATACCTGTATTCATTCGAGATAAAAGGTGGCGGCTGCGATTTTCGTCGTTAGCAATCCCACCTAAATAAACAATCTGTTTAACGCCAACTTTCTCTGCAGTGTGGGCAAAGTCGTGCGCCATCTTCGATTCAACATCTTCAAAATCCGTTGCAACGTTAATTGAATGCAGTAAGTAATAAGCGGTATGAACGCCAGTTAAAGCGCGTTCGAGATCTTGCACATTACTTGCATTTCCTTCGCAGATTTCTACCTGCGAGCTCCACTCGTGGCCTTGAATTTTCTTGGCATCTCGCACAAGCACACGCACGCGCTTCTTATCTTCGAGCAATACACGTACCAAGCGACCGCCAACATAACCAGATGCACCAGTAACGAGATAGAGACGATCCGGATTCTGCATATTCATGTAACTCAGCCTAGACTTAGCCAATGGCGACTTCCACTCAGAAAGGCTCAAAGCTGCCCAAAGTTGTAATTCTTGGCGCAGGCTTTGGAGGTCTGGGTGCCGCAAAGGCACTTGCTGGAAAAGCTGATGTCACAGTTGTCGACCGCCACAACTTTCAAACTTTCTTGCCGCTTCTCTA
>JBILBB010000092.1:0-4495 GCA_044353955.1 Candidatus Planktophila sp.
GAAACGAATACGTTCAGGAAGGTAGGCCAATAAGCCCGCTCCGAGAATAACGCCCCAAATATTTCCGATTCCACCAAACACTACGCAGGCAAGAATCAAGATTGAAAGTTCAAATTTGAACATATCAGGTGAGATAACCATTACCTTCGATGCATAAATGACTCCAGCGGCTCCGCCGACAGCTGCACCGATCACGAATGACCAAAGCTTGTAGACCAAGGTGTTAACACCCATAAGGGCTGCGACATCTTCATCTTGGCGAATCGCTTCCCAGGCACGGCCAGGGCGACGGACTGTGAATCGTCTGATCATCCAGATTGTTAGCAAGATGAGTGCTAGGACCAACCAGAAGTAATTCGCTTGATTCTCAAGATCAAATTTCAAGCCGAAGAGTGTTGGAGGGTTGGGAATTCCCGGAATTCCATTTGGTCCACCAGTAATCTCGATATTCAGCGCCACGATACGAACAATTTCACCAAAGCCGAGAGTGATGATGGCTAGATAATCTCCGCGAAGACGTAGTGCGGGCAATCCAAGAATCACCCCTGAAAGCATCGCAAATGCAATACCGAAGGGCATGATCTCCCAAGTGTTCCAGCCGAGCAGCGTCGACATAATTGCCTGGGTGTATGCACCGATTGCGAAGAATGCAACGTAACCCAGATCAAGTAGTCCAGATTTTCCAACGACGATATTCAGGCCAAGCGCCATCAAGATGAACATGCCAATCGGGAAGACAAGAACGTTCTGATAAGAAGCGATTGGTGTATCTAGGAAACTAGTTGGTCCCCAAGCTGCGGCAAATGGCAGGAGACCCGCCACCACAATCATGGCGATGACAAAGATAGTTCTTGTTATTCGATTCCAGCCAGCCCAGATCGCTGCACCTTTATCGCGTAGATTAAATGATCCAAGTAGCTTCATCATGTCCTCGTTTGCTGAACGGCTTCGCCAAACAAGCCGTTGGGTTTGAATAGAAGTACGATTACCAAGACCACAAAGACTGTAACGGCTTTCCAAGCAGAACCAATCACAGCTGAGGCAAATTGTTCAACCAAGCCCAGAGCGAGGCCACCGTAGAAAGCTCCACGAATATTTCCGATTCCACCCAGAACAGCCGCTGTGAAAGCTGCGATTCCCATGTTGAAGCCTGCGAAATAAACAGTGTTCTCGTAGACAGTCATATACAAGAATGATGCGATTCCGGTAGTCAGCCCACCGATAAAGAATGTCAGGGTAATGACTCGATTTATATTGATTCCCATCAACTTTGAGTTCTCTTCAGACATTGAAACAGCTCTGATTGATTTGCCTAGTCTTGTTTTTGTGACGAATTGATCAAGAATGAGGAATACAACGATAGGAATCGCAATCGCTAAAACTGTATCGATACGGAAGTTAGCCCCACCGATATTTCCGAAGCTCCACTTTTCTAACAAGCGAGGTGCAGATTTAGGCTGTGCGCCCGTGATAAGGCTCATGGCTTCAAGAAGGAAAATTGATACGCCAATTGCAGAAATCAACGATGCGAGTCTATTTGCACCTTTTGCGCGAAGTCTGCGATAGGCGACAATCTCTACCAAGACTGCGAGAACCGCTGCGACAATCATGGAGCCAAGTAGGGAGAGAATCATTGCCCCCCAGAGTTTTGTACCAGTTATCGGATCTGAGAGATTTGTGTAGCCCAGAATATTGGTCTGAATATAGAGAGTGGCAAAAGTTCCGATCATAAAGACTTCGGAATTCGCAAAATTGATGAGACGCAATACACCGTAAACCATGGTGTACCCGAGCGAAACAAGGGAGTAAATGAGACCTAAAGCCAACCCTTGTAAAAGTAGGGATGGAAATTCGGTTGCGATAACTGAAAAATTCATAAATACCGATCTGCTAACTTGATGAGTTTGTGTGAAGCAAGGTGGCTACCCTTGCAATAACACAAGGATAGCCACCCATGCCAATCAAATGAGTCTAAATTGACTCTAGTTATGCAACCTTGTCGTAGACGATCTTTCCGTCCTTAACAAGGTATCCGCCGACTGCAGCTGCAGTTGTTGGATCGCCATAACGGTCGAACTTGAACTTTGCTCCACCCGCATCAGTAAATGAGCCTGACTTTACACAGAGCTGAATTGCTGAACGAGTTGTCTTTCCTTCGCTAATGCACTGGATGAAGACATTTGCAGCTGTGAAAGCTGTACCTGAATAAAGACCAGGGACCTTTACACCTGTGATTCTTGTGAAATCAGCTAGCTGTGTCTTTGTCAAAAGTGAATCGAAAGGAACATCTGCTGCTGTGAGGCGAACGCCTTCAGCAGCCTTTCCTGCAAGACCTGGGAAGTCTGATGTGTTAACACCATCGCCAGCAGCAAGGATGCCGGTGTATCCACCGTCACGTAGCTGCTTGAAGAGTGGTGCTGCATCAGCATCGTAACCACCGTAGATAACGATGTTTGCGCCAGATGACTTCACCTTTGAAACTACTGATGAATAGTCAGTTGTCTTCTGTGCTACAGAGTCAGTTCCAACGATTGTTCCAAGCTTCTTAGCTGTTGGTGTTGTGTCCTGCTTGATGAGTGGTGCACCGTAGGTAGACATGTCATCGATCATGAAGTACTTAGGGCTTGCTACTCCTGAAGCTGCATAGCGAGCTAGTGCAGGTCCCTGAAGTGCATCGTTTGCAAGAACGCGGTGGAAAATTGGGAAGCCGTTTGACTTCGCCTTGCGGTTTGTAAGGTCAACTGCAGATGCTGATGGAGCAACCATTGTTAGACCTGATGCCTTGTATGAAGGGAATGAGTTACGTGCTTCACCAGAACATGATGTTCCGATAACGCCGATTACTGCCTTGTTAGCAGCAACACCTGGTGCCACGTTTGCAGCAACAGTTCCATCGCACTGTGAATCAGCCTTGATGAGCTTGATCTTTGTCTTTGGGTTCTTTGCGTTGTAGAGAGCAATTGCGTACTCAGCTCCTGGAAGCTGATCCTGGCCAAGACCAGCATATGCGCCAGTTAGTGGGCCCTGGAATGCAAGAGTTACTTCCTTCTTTGTTGCAGCGTTCGCTGGAGCTGTTGCAACTGCACCAAGTGCAAGTGTTGCAGCAGCGGCAATTGCGAAGCTACTTACGATCTTCTTGTTCATGTATTGCCTTCCTGTTGTGTCTTTCATGTGTCCCGGGACAGGGAAGCCGTAAGAGTAACGGTCAACCCGTGCTTGAGACAAGGCGGATTACCCTTTTCCCCGCATATACGGTTACTTTTTGATTACAAAAGTCGGAGAAATTGGCTTATTTATCGAGGGCGGCTTCAGGCGAGATAACGGCCTGGGCGACCTCTTTCATAGTCAGGCGGCGGTCCATAGCTGCCCTTTGTATCCATGAGAAGGCTTCGGGTTCTGAGAGGTTGAGGGCCTTCATCAAGATGCCCTTGGCGCGATCAATTACCTTGCGGGTCTCAAGTCGTTCATGTAAATCGGCTACTTCGTCAGCAAGTGATCGCATCTGGGTATGGCGGCTGATGGCAATTTCAATAGCAGGGATGAGATCACCGATAGTAAATGGCTTTACAACGTAGGCCATAACGCCGGCATCGCGGGCGCGTTCCACAAGTTCGCGTTGGCTAAATGCAGTGAGCATTAAAACTGGAGCAATCGAAATGATTTTCTCAGCTGCTGAAATTCCATCAAGGACGGGCATCTTCACATCAAGGATTGCAAGATCGGGTTTAAATTCGGTTGCTAATACGATTGCTTCTTCGCCATTGGTTGCTTGCGCAACAACTTCATACCCAGCTTCCTGGAGCATCTCGACTAAGTCCATGCGAATGAGAGTTTCGTCCTCGGCGACGAGAATGCGCACCGCAGACTTCTGAGTAACTTCATTGCTCATGTGCCTCGAGTCGGATTCGAACCGACACTATGCAGTGTTTGAGACTGCCCTCTCTACCGTTGGAGTACCGAGGCGTACTCCCCTATCGTATTAGAGAATTGAGAGTTATTAGAAATTACGGTCTAGCGGTAAGCAGCGACTACGCCGTTAACGGCATCGCCCACCACGTGTACACGCATCGCATTGGTTGAGCCAGGAATTCCTGGGGGCGAACCAGCGACGATCATGACCGGCTCCCCAATAGCTGCGCGCTTTCCATCAATCAGCATCTTGTCAGCTTGGAGAACCATCTCATCGGTGTGCTTCACCATTGGAGTAACCAATGGCTCGACGCCCCATGAAAGAGCGAGACGGTTGTAAGTTCCAACCTCTGGCGTAATTGCAAGGATTGGAATTGGAGAGCGAAGACGGCTGATTCTGCGTGCAGAGTCTCCTGATTGAGTAAAGGTAACGAGGAACTTAGCGCCAACAATTGCACCCACTTCGGCAGCTGCTCTAGTAACGGCACCACCCTTTGTGCGAGGTGCATGTGTCAATGGGCGGATTCGATCAAGGCCAACTTGTTCAGTCTTAACGATGATGCGAGCCATAGTCTGCACTGCCTCG
>JBILBB010000093.1:0-4481 GCA_044353955.1 Candidatus Planktophila sp.
TTCTCAGATTGAATGTGACGTCGTCGCCTCTGGTTGGGGATTTAATCCTGATGTCACACTCGGTGGAATCCTCGGCTGTAATCAAGAAGTCGATCTTGATGGTTCGGTTATTTTCACTGTAGATAGTGAACAGAGAAGTTCAGTTGAGAATATTTGGATTGCTGGTGAAGCAACCGGTATTGGGGGCGCAGACCTTGCACTTGCCGAAGGCGAAATCGCAGCTCTCTCCGCACTGAACGGTTCAATACCTTTCTTCTTAAAATTCAAGAGATATAGATTGCAACTCTTCGCAACTGCGCTGCAGCGTAGTTACCCGGTTGGAAATGGGTGGCTGGGTTGGATAAAGCCAGATACGAAGATCTGTCGTTGCGAAGAAGTTTCACATGGCGAGATTTGCCAATCTGTTACCGAACTGTCTGCACAGGATTCAAGAACTTCAAAGTTATTTACTCGTGCAGGTATGGGGTTGTGCCAAGGCAGAGTCTGCTCTAGAAATGTGAGCGAGATAATTGCAGAAGAAAGTGGCTGCAAAGTCTTAGATCAAGAACGGATTAGCTATAGCAATAGACCTATCGCAGCGCCTATCTCGCTTGGTGTTCTAGCCGATGGAATTAAGGGTCAATAGGCGATAACTTTCTCCTATGACTAAACCATGGAATGGCGTATTAACTGCCACAGCGACCCCCTTCAAATCCGATCTCTCAGTTGATTACGACAAGTATGCAGAGCATGTTGCATGGCTTGCAGAGAACGGCACACATGGTGTTATTCCTAATGGATCACTTGGTGAGTACCAAGTTTTAACTGCAGAAGAACGTGCAAAGATGGTTGAAGTTGCAGTCGCAGCAGCACCAAAGGGATTTAACGTTGTTCCAGGTGTAGCTGCTTACGGTGCTTCTGAGTCTCGCAAATGGACAGAACATGCGCAGAAGGCTGGCGCTGGGGCGGTAATGCTTCTTCCGCCTAATGCTTATCGTGCATCAGACGATGAAGTTGTTGCTCACTACAAAGAGGTTGCTAAGGTCGGAATGCCGATTATTGCTTACAACAATCCCTTTGATACAAAGGTGGATTTAACTCCGAAGCTAGTTTCTCGGATCGCAGATGAAGTTCCAGAAGTTATCGCAATCAAGGAATTTTCAGGCGATGTTCGTCGTATTTGGCAGATCAAGAGCCTTGCTCCAAGAATAGAAGTCATTGTCGGCGCCGACGATGTATTCCTCGAACTTTCAACAGCGGGAATCTCGGGTTGGATTGCAGGATTCCCGAATGCGCTACCGAAGGAATCTATGGAGCTCTACAACCTTGCAATGTCAGGAAACTTCAAGGAGGCAGCGCCTATGTATGCCGCTCTCCACGATGTATTCCATTGGGATTCCAAGAAGGAATTTATCCAAGCAATTAAGTTGGGCATGGATCACGTTGGACGCTACGGCGGTCCAACACGTCTTCCTCGCTTGCCACTTCCTAAGCATGAGCAGGAGCAGATCCATCGTGAGATGGATGTCGCCCTTGCATACTTCAAGAATCGTTAAACCATGAAGAGCATTCGCACCGTTACGACAGTTGAAACACATACCGAAGGTATGCCAACACGTGTGGTGACATCCGGAATCGGTGAAATCCCTGGTGCGACGATGTTCGATAAGCGCCTTCACTTCATGGAACATATGGATTTCTGGCGTCAGTGGTTGATGTTTGAACCTCGTGGCCACAGCGCCATGAGCGGTGCAATCTTGCAGAAGCCAACTCGCCCCGACGCTGATTGGGGAGTTGTCTACATTGAAGTTTCAGGGTGCCTTCCCATGTGTGGTCACGGAACTATCGGTGTAGCAACAGCGCTTG
The DNA here is from genome assembly GCA_044353955.1 of Candidatus Planktophila sp. Lineage (GTDB taxonomy): Bacteria > Actinomycetota > Actinomycetes > Nanopelagicales > Nanopelagicaceae > Planktophila. The sequence continues at coordinate 1,846 of JBILBB010000093.1, forward strand.
TTGAGAAGAAGTTGGTCAACGTTGTAGAACCCGTTACGACAATAAGACTCGATACACCTGCGGGATTAGTAGTTGTTGATGTCGCAGTCGTTGATGGACGCGCAAAGAATGTAACGCTCACCAATGTTCCTTCATTTTCTTATGCACTCGATCAAGAAGTTGAAGTTCATGGTCTAGGTAAGTTGAAGTACGACATGGCCTATGGTGGAAACTTCTACGCCATCGTTCCTATCGAGCGCGTTGGTATTGAGTTTAAGCGAGAGAATGGTCAGAAACTTCTTGACCTTGGATTGATTATCTCTGATGCAATCAATGAACAGAATCGGCCAGTGCATCCAGAGAATCCCGATATTGCAATCTGTCACCATATTGATTTCATTTCTCCAGGTTCTGAAGGAGCGCTTCATTGGCGTAATGGGATGGCGATTCATCCAGGTTGGTTTGATCGCTCGCCATGCGGAACCGGCACATCAGCTCGTTTAGCTCAGATGGTTGCTCGCGGTGAATTTAAAGAGGGCGATGTACTAAAGAATGAGTCATGGATTGGTTCACATTTTGAAGGGCGTTTCAAAGAGCGCACCAAAGTTGGTCCCTTTGACGCAATTGTTCCGATGATTACGGGTCGCGCTTGGGTGATGGGTGAATCCACGTGGATGCTCGATGAGAACGATCCATTTCCAAATGGATTTATTGTTTAGCTCGTCTGAGCTTAGTTAATAGTCTGTTCGACTTTCCAAGGGTTTGAATCTTGGAGAGCCGGTGGCAGTACATCTTGTGCAAATGATTGATAAGCCACAGGTCGCATAAATCGGTAGATCGCATCGATACCAACCGACGTTGTATGTGTTGAAGATGATGGCCAAGGACCACCGTGCTGCATAGCTTCTGTGACTGCGACTCCTGTTGGAAAACCATTCCAGATAAGTCGTCCAGCACGTTCTGCAAGAATCGAGAGAAGCGCAGAGACTTTATCTGAAGTCGCTCCCTGAATAGTTGCAGTGAGTTGTCCCTGAAGTTTCTCTGCGATTGCAACGTAGTCGGTTTCATCTGCTGTGATGATTACAGATGTTGGACCAAAGTGCTCTTCAAGTAATTCATGGTACTTCTGAGCTGTTGCCCAATCGGTAATAAAGAGGGTTGGTGTTACACCGAAACCGGCTGCATTCTCCAGGCCTGAAAGAACTTTCACCGCACCACTTGATGCAATTTGTGCAATCGCTTTTGAATACCGCTCTGCTATTGAGGCAGAGAGCAGAGGTCCAACCTTGAGTGTTGCAAGATGCGCTGCAATTTCATCGAGAAATCCAGTCGCGCTCTTTGGCACAAACACCAGACCTGGCTTTGTGCAGAATTGACCGGAACCTAAGAGTGCTGAATCAACAAGACCTTTAGCAAGTTCGGCAGAACGCTCTGTTATTGCACCTTGTGTAATGAAAACTGGGTTAAGGCTCCCCATTTCGGCAAAGACTGGAATTGGAACTTCACGTTCTGATGAAATCTTGATAAGGATTCGACCAACTGCTTCAGAACCAGTGAAACCGATCGCCTGAATATCAGGATTAGAAGCAAGCCAGTGGGTGATCTGCGGATTGACGCCTTGTACAACGGTGAAGAGATCTTCAGAGAGAGCACACTTCTTAAGAGCTTCCTTGACCGCTGACTCAACAATTGCACAGGTGTGTGGATGTGCGGGATGTCCCTTTGCGACAACAGGGTTTCCGGATGCTAAAGCTGAAGCTGCGTCGCCGCCTGCTACAGAGAATGCAAGTGGAAAGTTACTTGCTGCAAAGATTGCAATGACCCCGAGAGGCTGATTCTGTCTACGGATATCGGGGCGTGGTGCTGGAGAGTAATTTGGGTCAGCCTTGTCGATGACAACTCTTAAATGGCGACCAGTTTCTACGAGGTTAGCAAATAACTTAAATTGCACAGTTGTTCGGGTGATCTCGCCACCAATGCGGCCTTCAGGTAATCCTGTCTCTGCACACGCTGATGCAACGAGCGCTTCTCGCTTGCCTTCAATGGAATCTGCTATCGCACGAAGCAGAGCGGCTGTTGATTGTGGTGAGAGAGACGCGAAATCTTTGGCGACCTTCTTGGCGCGAGAGATAGCTTCTCGAACTTCACTCTCGGTGTTCTCGTGGATAGCGCTTCCATAAATACTTCCATCGATTGGCTGCACGGCGTTAAATGTCATGAGGCGAATCCTACGAGTATTCTCGACCAATGCAGACCTCCTCACGCAAAATTGGAATTCTTGCCGTGCTCGGTTCTGCCCTATGTTTTGGTACCACAGGCACAACTCAACAACTTGGCGTCCCGGATATCTCACCCCTGGCCGTTGGGGCGGCGCGCCTTCTGTGTGGCTCTCTCTTCCTCTTTCTCTTCGCATACATTCAACGTGGCAGCAGGGGTTCCTTTCGGGTCCCACGCCGAGATCTCCTAATCTGCGGTCTCGGAGTAGCCATCTACCAACTGACATTCTTCTCAGCTGTTCACATCACAGGGATAGCTATCTCAACAGTTACCGCACTGGGAAGCGTGCCAACATTTTCAGCGATAGTTGCTTACTTCGTACTGGGGGAGAGACCTCAGAAGAGTTGGTACTTAGGTACATCCGTAACGATCCTGGGGAT
>JBILBB010000094.1:0-4463 GCA_044353955.1 Candidatus Planktophila sp.
ACTTGGCAGAATACGCGCCATGGCAACGAAGAAGACAGCAGCACCTAAGAAGTCGGCAAAGGTCGTAGGACCAAAACCTGGTGAATACCCAGGCAAGATTGTCGATATCGATGTCTCTTCAGAAATGTCTGAGTCATTTCTCGAGTATGCATATTCAGTTATTTACTCTCGCGCACTTCCTGATGCACGCGATGGTCTAAAGCCTGTTCATCGCCGCATCTTGCACCAGATGGCAGATATGGGTCTTCGTCCAGAGCGCGGTCACGTAAAGAGCGCACGTGTTGTCGGTGAAGTTATGGGTAAGTTGCACCCTCACGGTGACTCTGCAATTTACGATGCACTTGTTCGTATGGCGCAATCATTTTCGATGCAGCTGCCGCTTATTGATGGCCACGGAAACTTTGGATCACTCGATGCAGGTCCTGCTGCGATGCGTTACACAGAAGCGCGCCTTGCACCTACTGCGATGGCCATGGTCGCTGAAGCTGATGAGGACACCGTTGATTTCGGTCCAAACTACGACGGTCAGCTCTCAGAGCCTCTAGTTCTTCCTGCAGCATTTCCAAACTTACTCGTAAACGGCGGTTCAGGAATTGCTGTTGGTATGGCGACAAATATGGCGCCACATAATCTTGGCGAGGTAATCGCTGCAACTAAATTCCTGATTGATAACCCTAAGGCGACACTCAACCAGTTGATGAAGCATATTCCTGCTCCTGATTTTCCTACAGGTGGAGAGATTGTTGGACTCGAAGGTGTGCGCGAGGCATATGCAACCGGCAAAGGTTCATTTAAGGTCCGCGCAACAACCGAGATTTCAAAAGTTTCCTCACGCAAAATGGGAATTATCATCAAGGAGCTCCCATTTAATATCGGCCCTGAGAAGGTTGTCGAGCGCATTGCAGATCTTGCAAAGGCGAAGAAGATTCAGGGAATCTCAGACATCATCGATCTGACCGATGGCCAGACAGGCACAAACGTCGTTATTGAACTTAAGAATGGCTTTGAACCAGAAGATGTTCTTGAGAAGCTCTACAAGCTCACCCCGATGGAAGATGCCTTTGCAATCAACGCTGTGGCACTTGTTAAGGGAAAGCCACAAACACTTGGTCTGAAGGAACTTCTACAAGTATTTATCGATCACCGTATCGAAGTTGTTCGTCGTCGCTCAGAATTCCGTAAAGCTAAGGCTCAAGATCGCCTATCTCTCGTCGATGGTCTCCTTAAGGCAATTATCGATATCGATAAGGTCATCAAAATCATTCGCGGTAGCGATGATGCAGCAGCTGCTAAAGATAAGTTGATTAAAGATTTCAAACTTAACGATGAGCAAGCTACATATATTCTCGATATGCCACTTCGTCGTTTGACCAAGATGAGCAAGCTAGAACTTGAGACAGAGTCAAAGGATTTGAAGGCAGTTATCGCAGCACTTGTTACCTTGCTCAAGAGCGAGGACGCAATCCGCAAGCAAGTTTCAGAAGAGCTCACAGCGGCAAGTAAATCTTTCGCAACTCCTCGCCGAACACGTATCGGCAAGGAGTAATTTCTTATCCCACGCACACTGTGGGAGACTTCGCCAAATGATCGCTACAACTGCCCTTGAACTCCGCGCTGGTGCGCGCCTTTTGGTCTCGGGAGTCAACGTTCGTATCAACAGCGGCGATCGCATCGGATTCGTTGGCCGTAATGGCGCTGGTAAATCAACTCTCGCAAAGGTCCTTGCCGGTGAAACTCTGCCTGCAGGTGGCGGCGTTCAGCGAACCGGAAAAATTGGTTACTTGCCACAAGATCCACGCACGGGCGAAGATCAAGGAACTGCGCTAGACAGAATTTTATCTGCACGCGACCTAGACCAAATTGCTATACGTATGGCGCAAGTAGAACATGAGATGTCTACTACTGAAGGCACTGAACTTGAGAAAGCTCTAGAGCGCTACACCCGTGTAGATGCTGAATTCACCGCAGCCGGTGGTTATGCAGCAACTGCTGAAGCAGAAGCAATTGCACACTCTCTTGGAGTATCGGAAGCGGTCTTTAACAATCAACTAGACACTCTTTCAGGTGGTCAACGCAGACGTATTGAACTCGCTCGCATCCTCTTCTCTGGTGCTGAAACACTTCTACTAGATGAGCCAACAAACCACCTCGATGCAGATTCAATCATCTGGCTCCGAAACTACCTGATCAACTACTCAGGCGGGCTTGTCATCATCTCTCACGATGTGAATTTGATCGAAACAGTTGTAAATAAGGTCTTCTACATCGATGGAAACCGCAACGTTATCGATGTCTATAACTTGGGTTGGAAGCAGTACCTCTTGCAGCGCGAACAAGATGAGCATCGCCGTAAGAAAGAACGCGCCAACGCCGAGAAGAAAGCTGAGATCTTGCAGAAGCAGGGCGAGAAGATGCGCGCTAAAGCTTCTAAAGCAACTGCGGCCCAAGGAATGTTACGTCGCGCTGAGAAACTTCGTTCTTCACTTGATGATGTTCGTGTTAAAGATAAGGTCGCAAAGCTACGTTTTCCTACCCCAGCACCCTGCGGCAAGACTCCCCTATCGGGTGAAGAGCTCTCGAAGAACTATGGCTCACTTGAAATTTTTACCGACGTCTCTTGCGTTATCGACAAGGGATCTCGCGTTGTAATCCTTGGACTCAACGGTGCAGGAAAGACCACTCTTCTTAAAATTCTGGCTAATCAACTTGAATCCGACACCGGAAAAGTTGAACATGGCCATGGCCTCAAACTTGGCTACTACGCCCAGGAACATGAAATGCTCGACTTCGAACGCACCATTCTCGAAAATATGATGTCTTCTAAAGATGATCTTCGCGAACCTGAAGCTCGTAACGTTCTGGGTTCATTCCTCTTCGTTGGCGATGACGTTCATAAGCCAGTTAAGGTCCTATCTGGTGGAGAAAGAACCCGCTTAGCTCTTGCAACGCTCGTTGTATCGGCTGCAAACGTTCTACTTCTCGATGAGCCTACAAATAACTTAGATCCAGCATCTCGCGAAGAAATTCTTGGGGCGCTCGGTGAATATCAAGGCGCTGTCATCATGGTCTCTCACGATGAGGGTGCGGTCCAGGCACTTAAGCCTGAGCGCGTGATCCTGCTACCTGATGGCGATGAAGATATCTGGAAAGACGAATACTTCGACTTAGTGAGCATCGACTAGCTCCCACCAATTACGGCAGATTGTGGGTTGTGCGGAACTCTGGAGAATTTAGGCTCTTCAATACTCTTGACTGAGAAAGACTTGCTGGTACTTTGAGTTATGCGCAAAGTTGCTCTAGCCCTTTTGATGATAAGTGCGTTGATTTTCTCTTCGACGCCTGTCTCTCAGGCCGGATTGAATGCGCCAGTTAATCTCGACAATCCAAGAGTTGTACCAATCTTTGGGCAGGATGGCCCCTCAGAAGTTAGGTTGATGGCTAATTGGAGTGGATTCCTGTATTCACCACGAATTGTCTTTAGCGCTGCACATTCCCATTACCGTTTTGATGACAATGGTAATCGTATTTTGCAAGAGTCCCCATTTATCACCGTGGGTAAACCGAACTCTTCAGCCAAGAGCGCTGAAGGTAGAGCAAAAGTTGTTAAGACATTCGTTGCAGACTTCACGCAATCTGGAAACGACTTCATTATTCTTGTATTGGATAGAGATTTAGTTTCCGTCCCTCCAGCAAATCTGCTGACTTCAGAAATTGAGACTGAATTAGTCAACGCTCGAGCAGAGGTGGTTTTCCATGGCTACGGTGAGTATCGAGATCGTTGTGCTCCTGGTGAGAAAAATCCTTGCAAGAAAGATTGGAATAATCCGAACCAAAGGACTAGTGAGCTTCCAAGAATCACAAAAATGAATCTCGCTCCTCTCTCCGATTCATATTTTCCATGGATTACAGGAAACCAACGAACCGAAATACGAGAGACGATTATTTCAAATCCTCAAGGTTGCCCTGGTGATTCAGGTGGGCCAATAACAACCGTATACAAAGGCGACTTACTTTATCTCGGTCAGGGCCTGGCCGGCGCGAATGTTTATGCCTGTGGTGCTGGCGACTCAAAATCAAAGGAAAATACTCTGGATTCATTTGGCTGGTTCTCACCAATACATAAACATCTTGATTTGTTAAAAGAGGCAGAGGCTTTTGTGGCACAGCAAGTTACAGCTAATAAGAGCGCGACCAGTAAGCCAACTACTTCAATAACCTGTGTAAAAGGCAAGAAGACCAAAAAAGTAGCTGAACCCAACGCTAAGTGTCCAAAGGGATTTAAGAGGAAGTAGTACCGATGTTTGAAACGGAACTAAGCGTCGATCTGTTCGCGATCGATATCAGCGGTTGCAATGAATTCCTTACGTGGCGCTACATCTGAACCCATCAAGAGCTCAAACATCTTCTCTGCGGCCTCTGCATCTGGAACTGTGATGCGGCGAAGTGTGCGGGCATCTGGGTCC
>JBILBB010000095.1:0-4266 GCA_044353955.1 Candidatus Planktophila sp.
GACGGCGGCCCATGATTTGCCTTCAAAGATTCGGCCATCATCGAGAACAAAGAATGCTTTACTCATAGATTCTCCGCCTTATAGGTGAGCTTTCCTGCGAAAATCGTGGCTGTAACAAGACCTTGAAGCTCCATTCCATGGAACGGAGTATTCCGGCTCCTCGATGAAACTCGGTCACGATCAACCCTATGCGTTGCGGTCGGATTTATCACAGTCAGATGCGCTGGAGCGCCGACTTCGATACCCCTTCCATGGTTCTCATAGAGGCCAATCTGCGCCGGTTTACTACTCATCCGCTCAACCAATCCCTCCCACGACAGAAGTCCTGTCTGCACCATTGTCTGGTTGACGATTGCCAGCGATGTTTCAAGGCCTAGCATCCCGAAAGCCGCCTCTTGCCACTCACACTCTTTGCTCTCGGCAGCATGAGGTGCGTGGTCAGTTGCCACGATATCTATCGTTCCATCCGCAAGTGCCTCGCGTAGCGCCATCACATCAGACTCTGAACGCAATGGTGGATTCACTTTGAAAACAGGGTCATAACTTCTAGCCAACTCATCAGTGAGAATCAAGTGATGAGGAGTAACTTCGGCTGTCACTTGGATTCCTCGCGACTTTGCCCAACGAATTATCTCTACTCCGCCTGCCGTTGTTACGTGGCAGATATGCAATCGTGACTGAACATGATCGGCGAGAAGAATGTCTCGGGCGATAATTGCCTCTTCTGCAATCGCAGGCCAACCTTTAAGTCCTAATTGAGAGGAGACGAATCCTTCATTCATCTGCGCATCCACCGTAAGGCGCGGCTCCTGTGCATGCTGGGCGATAACCCCATTGAACTTCTTCACATACTCAAGCGCTCGACGCATCACTAGCGGATCAAATACGCAGTTGCCATCATCACTGAAGACTCTGACCCGTGCAGATGAATCGGCCATCGCTCCAATATCTGCCAACTCCAAACCAGCTAAGCCCTTTGTGACTGCGCCTATAGGAAACACATCGACGAGCCCAGCCTCAAGACCTAGCCTGTAAACCTGCTCTACTACTCCGGCGGTATCTGCAACTGGTGATGTATTTGCCATTGCGCTCACCGCAACATATCCACCTCTTGCAGCTGCGCGAGAACCAGATAGAACTGTCTCAGCATCTTCCTTACCGGGTTCACGTAAATGAGTATGTAAATCGACAAGACCTGGGATTACTACTGAATTTGCGGCAGATATTTCTTCGCTACCTTCAAGTGTGAGATTGGCGCCAACAGCCGAGATAAATCCATCGACTATCGCAACATCTGCGCTCTCTCCATTGGCAAGCTTTCCACCTCGAACGATGAATTTTGAACTCATATCAAATCTCCAATTGGCGCAGGGCCTGCTAGAAGTAAGTACAGAATTGCCATTCGAACACTGACACCGTTGCGTACCTGATCTAAAATTACTGAACGCGCACTATCGGCAGAATCAGCGGTGATTTCTAGACCACGGTTCATCGGACCTGGGTGCATAATGATTGCGTTCTTCTTCATCATCTTTACTCGATCTGCATTCAAGGCAAAGTAGCGAGAATATTCTCGAGCGTTGGGGAAGTAAATTTCTGACATTCGCTCCAGTTGAATACGGAGCATCATGACAGCATCCACTTGATCAATAACCGCATCTAGACTGTAGGAGATACTCACTGGCCACTCTTCTACTCCAACAGGAAGCAGAGTTGGTGGAGCAACGAGAGTTACAGTTGCACCTAACTTTGTTAAGAGCAGAACGTTGGATCGAGCAACTCTCGAGTGCAGTACATCACCAACGATGGCCACATGAAGTCCCGTTAAATCATTCTCTCCATGAGCTAGATGTTTGCGAATAGTGAAGGCATCGAGAAGTGCCTGGCTTGGATGCTCATGGGTTCCATCGCCTGCATTGATAACAGAACCCGCCATCCACTTATTTGCTGCAAGTGTGTGAGCAGCCCCCGATGCACTATGCCGGATGATTACTGCATCGGCGCCCATCGCCTGCAGAGTCTGAGCGGTATCTTTAAGAGATTCACCTTTGCTCACGCTAGATCCCTTTGCCGAGAAGTTAATTACATCGGCGGAGAGTCGTTTAGCAGCAGCTTCAAAGGAGATTCTGGTACGGGTGGAATCCTCAGCAAAGAGGTTGACTATTGTGCGTCCACGCAAGGTGGGCAACTTCTTCATCGGCCCATCTGAGGCCTTTGAGAGCAACTCGGCTGTATCAAGGATGTTAACTGCTTCAACCTTGCTCACATCTTCAATCGATAAGAGGTGCTTCATTTCTTGCCACCATCTTCAATCAAGACTTCATCCACGCCATCTAATTCTGTGAGATGGACCTTAACAATCTGATCTGCAGATGTCGGAAGATTCTTGCCCACATAATCTGCACGTATCGGCAGTTCTCGATGGCCGCGATCTACAAGCACTGCAAGTTGCACAGTTCGAGGGCGGCCTATTTCACCGAGGGCATCAAGGGCTGCTCGAATCGTCCGCCCCGAGAAGAGCACATCATCTATTAGAACAACATCTCTTCCTTCAACACCTAAAGATGGAATGACAGTCGGCATGAGCGCCTTCGGAGGGCGCAGACGTAAATCGTCTCTATGAAGAGTGATATCGAGAGTACCTACTTGGACTTCCACTCCCTCGATCGCAGAGATACTCGACGCGATGCGGTGAGCTAGATGAGCTCCACGAGTGGGAATTCCAAGCAATGTGATATTTGATGAACCTGAATTTCCCTCAATAATCTCGTGCGAGATGCGGGTAATGGCGCGGGTTATATCCGGCGCAGGCAGGGCAAGACTCATGTAAATCTCCTTCCCCGCCTCTCAGGACGGGTCGTTAAAGGATGTTGGCGGAATATTAGCAGTTGATTGGGATGGTTGTGGATAAGGAAAAGGGGTGTGTATCGAACTCATCTATCGTGTCCAGATGCATCCAGATATCACCTCAGCCCATGTGGCAGCACGACTTCGCACCATTCGCCGCGCCCGTTCCCTCTCCCTTAGCCAAGTTGAAGCTCTCAGTTCGGGAACTCTCAAAGCAGTCGTTCTCGGATCTTATGAGCGAGGTTCACGGAATCTGACAATCAAGAGAGCTCTAGAGATTGCAAAGATCTATAACGTACCCATCACTGAACTCTTCTCCGCAAAGAGCGCTCCAGCACTAGGAGAAGTTCCACGATTAATGCTTGATATCCGAGCGCTTCAAAGAGGCGGTGATTTTAGAAAGAAGGAAGAGGAAGATCAGAGAAGGGCGCTCGCTCAGATGCTGGTCAGTATTTGTGAGTATCGACAAGATTGGAACGGTGAAGTAATCACGCTGAGAGAAAATGATCTAGCCACTATCTCGCTCTTACTCAATCTTGAAAGAGGCGCAGTTCTTGAGTGGCTTGCTGAGTCAAAAATTCTGCTGAAGAAGATTTCCTAAAGCGGGATACTCTCTTTAATTGAAGAAATTTTTCCCAAGACTCCATGGATATATCCAGCCGACTCATCGGTAGATAACTCCTTCGCCAAGGTGAGAGCCTCATCGATTGCAATTCCATCTGCTAACTCGGTACTCCAGACAATCTCATAAATACCGAGGCGGAGAATATTTCGATCCACAGCCGGCAGGCGATCCATATCCCAACCCTGAGCATAGGTAGTAATGAGCTCATCAATCTTTCGGCTGTTCTCGGCGATACCGCCAATAAGCTCTTTCGTAAAATCGCGAATGGGTCTGGCATCTGGACCATCTTCAACTACATCTCGTGATTGCAGAAACTCTAGAGCAGAACCACCACGGATATCTGCCTCATAGAGTAAATCCAGAGCTTGCTTACGCGCTTTACTGCGTGCTGACACTAGTTGGCGCGGCCTTGATATGAACCATCTCGTGTATCAACAAGAACGATTTCATCTTGCTTGATGAAGAGAGGAACTTGAATCTGTATTCCGGTCTCCACTGTTGCAGGCTTTGTTCCACCGGAGGAACGGTCTCCCTGCAATCCTGGTTCTGTATAGGTGATCTTCAGCGGTACTGATGCAGGAAGATCTAGGAAAAGTGGGTTGCCTTCGTGAATCGCAACGATTGCTTCCGTATTCTCAAGCATGTAATTAGAAGCATCACCAACAGTTGCTGCAGAGATAACCATCTGATCAAAGTTGACGTTATCCATAAATACGAAATCGTCACCTTCCTTGTAAAGGAAGTTCATCTCGCGCTTTTCTAGTACTGCAATCTCAATCTTTACGCCAGCGTTA
>JBILBB010000008.1:0-15364 GCA_044353955.1 Candidatus Planktophila sp.
TGACCGGCATGCCTAGTGATGCCTTGATGTTATCTTCGAATTTGCTTCCGATCATTTGATTCTCAATAATTTTCTTATATGCATCGAACCCGTATTCAGCAATGAGCCACTCATAAAGTAGTGAGCCAAGTGAGTATGAAGACTCGTGGGCCTCAGAGAATTTGCGCTTATCCTCAATCTTCTTCAAAGCGCTTTCTACAGCTGCTGTCGAAGTCAGGGTTGCAAAGAGCTTTACTTCGGTTTGGCTCTTCTTCTCCCGAATGAAATCCGTGTACAGATCTAGATATTCCTTCTTTGTATTCGATGCCAAGGCAAAAGAGATGGTGTTTGCTGATCCTTCTCTAAATGTGGTGGGGAAATGCATTGAGTAAAAGTCTTGGCCATCCATCTTCTTATCGACTCGCTTTTGGTAGAGGTCCTCAAATTTCGCTCTAAAGAAATAATCCTGAGCAACATGCCAATACTCGTGAGGCATTACTTGAATTGCGTACTTTCGGAGAGATTTAGCATTGGCCTCACTGGAAACCAAGACTCCGGCATGACCTTCGTAGACCCCTGGTGTTGTTTCAAGATACCAAGCAGCAAGGCCCAGATTGTGTTCGCGATACCTGCCTTGGCGCCAGTCTGCGAACCATGGAGTGTGTTCATCTAGATATCGGCTCAAAATCTTATGTGACCTTAGAAGTTTCTCATCCTTCTCGGTATACATATAAATATTCATTACCTCTTTTTTGCTGAATAATGGGCCGAGGAGTTTGGATGCATACTCAACTTGGGATGTGTAAAGCTTCTTAAGATCTTTAGGAAAGCTGTTGCTTGCGTGATAAACCAGAGTTACATTATCGAGATTCCCTGAATCGGTTCTAGAACGTATTTCTGAATACGCCTTCAACTTGGTCTCTTTGTAATGAACTGCCTGATTTGCCCACGTAAGTTTCTTGCCCTTTTGAACGCAGATGTAACTTAGTCCCGAAGCGGCTTTCATTTGATTCAATTGCGTGCATTTGGAGCCGGGCTTAATGGAGGCCGATGCTGAGGTGGAAACAAAGGGAAGCGATAGGGCAATGCTGGCTGTGAGAGCTACTGCAAGCGTTCTCTTCATATGCAAAATGGTAGCAATCAAACGGGTCTGCCTCATATTCCCCTACCCTCAATACAACTTTCTCTTCCAGCCAGGAATGTAGAATTTATGGCCACATCAAATAAATTACTTTTTGAGAAGCTGGGTTAATTCCTCGTAGATGCCGTTGAGCGCTTCGCTAGTAGTTACTCTCTTTTCTAGTGCAGCGTTTACGGCATTGCCCACTATCTCGCAGGCCTTCAAACCACCGCGAGAAATTGGCCGCTCTTCTTGAGCAATCGTCGAATTAAGCCGCGCCACCGACAGCAGATCAGATCGAAAATGTCGGTCAAATTGCGGAGAGTTGAGCACCTCGCATGAAGAAGTCTCGAGAGCGTTACTCTTAAGGCCATCTTCTAGTAACTGCGCCTTCGATGTTAAGAACTTTGCTAACTCAAATGCTTCATCCTTCAGATGCGACGATGAAGGTATGGACCAAAGAGGACTATAGAGATTTGGTGCACGACCTGCAGGGCCGGCTGGCACAAGTGCTACGCCGCTACGTTCAGCTAGTTCAGGATTTGTAGCGAGTACGTGTGCATACTCCATACCGACATCCATAATTATTCCAGCTCGTCCCGCAGCAAAATCTCGTCGAATCTCTGGAAAACTCATCATTCCTTGTTCTGGCGGTGACACTGTGTGCAAAATATCTAGATAGGTATTTAGCGCAGCAAAATGGCGATCATCTGGGGAATTAGCTTTCCCATCTGCATCAATCCAACGTGCTCCAAATGAACCTAGAAATGTTCCGATGGTCCAGACTGAATGCCCGCCGCCAGCTGCACCCCGAGTTTCAAACCCATAAAAGTCTGCTTGTCCGGCAGATCGCACGGCGCTCTGTAATTCAGCTGCAACCGACTTCAACTCTTCCCAAGTCTGAGGAACTTGCAATCCATATTTTTCAAAGAGATCTCTGCGATAGAGCAGTGATCCACTTACGTTGACGCATGGCAACCCCAGAACTTTTTCGCCTTGCATCGCTGCCTGACGAGTCGCCTGGGTGACATCATCTAGATTTAGATTGTTTGCACGCATACGTGGAGCTAAATCCTCAACAAGATTGAGATCTCCCATCTGCTGCAGAATGACTTCATCGGTGCAGATCAGGTCAAATGCAGGGTCAGATGAATGAAAGGAGTCAGTCATCTGGTCAAACATGTGTTCAAGAGTTCCGACTCCAACGAAATCCCACACGAGCTCAGTTGCTATTCCAGTCTTTGCTTCAAATTCCTTGAGGGCAGCTGGAAGATTTCCAAAGGGAAACCAGCGCTCTTGGTAAACCCTTACTGTAGATCGACCCATTTTCTAACCTCACTTTTCCTAGTTGAGACTTAATTTTTGATGATGTAGCCACCATCTACTACTACAACAGAACCCGTCATGAATGAAGACTCTGGGCCAGAAATCCAAAAGATGGATTTTGCAATCTCTGCTGGAAGGCCAACACGGTTTAACGCGTGCATGGATTCAACTTTCTTGCGATAGGCAACTGGATCATTTGCTTTCTGCAAACCATCTAAAGTGAAAGGTGTCTCAATCCAGCCCGGAGCAATGGCATTGACGCGAATTTCAGGAGCAAGTTCGAGGGCTAATGACTTTGTCAGCGAATCAACGGCCCCTTTTGTTGCGCAGTAGGCCGCGTATCCATCTGAACCGATAGAGGCAGATATCGAACTCATATTTACAATTGCCCCTTGCTCGGATTTCTTGAGCAGAGGTGCCAAATACTTGATGGATGCGACCATGCCAATGACATTTACTTCAAACATATCTCGCCATTCGGCAAGGTTTGTACTCTCTATCTGATCGAAATAATTTCGACCCGCGATATTTACTAGAGAATCAAGATGACCATGCTTCTGTGAAATGTAATTTTGAATCTCTTGCCACATTTTCTCATCAGTGATGCTGCCCTTAAAGTACTTCTCAAAGGTCGAATCTGTTGAATCTGCAAAATCTGTTCCAATAACTGTGTAGCCTCGCTCTTTAAACAACTTAGAAGTTTCTAAGCCGATACCCCCAAGGGCACCTGTTATCACCGCTACCTTCATTGATCACTCACCTCCATGTGAAAAAACTATCCCGGAACGGCCAGGCACCGATATTTCTTTACCTAACTGCGAACTCTTGCCGACTTCAAAGATGGTGGAAATCTTTTCAGTATTGAAATCGGGCTTAACAGTAATTTCAGCTGATCCCATATTGACAAGTACAGTGAGAGATTCCGTGCCTAATGTTCGAGTCAAGCCAAATAGATCAGCAGGTGTCTTCTCATCACACCACCATCTCGCGATACCTTTTTTCCAAATACTCTCCCTCTTTAGTTTGGAGAGATTCGGAAGTAGGTCTTCAATACCTTTTTCGCCACCAACAAACATCATAAACGGACCAGGCAAAGTCGCGAAGATTAAAGTCAGTAACTGAACCGTTTGAATATCAAACTGCTCGCGACGCCACTTCTTTCCCCAGCTTGGCCACCAAAAAGTATCGTGAGAATCTATGTGGTGTGCTGTCATTGAACCGGCGGGCAATAGCGAATCGCGATCTTTTACCCATCGAGCTAAATCTTTTGCTGAACGGATACCCCAATTCTTTTGACTACTGGGCGATCCGAGGGAAGTTACTAGCCACTGTTCATCATAATTGTAATTTAAATCCATAGATTTTCGAAGGCAAAGTCCAGATGGTTCGGTGTAGAAGAGAAAGTCTCTCTTACGTTCCTTAAAAATTGGCCGCATCTTCTCAAACAACTCTGTACACGCTAACGCGGATGCACTGGCTCTAGACCTTGCCCATGGTGCCCAGTTATAGAAATCGTTGTATGTTGGCGCATCAAAGCGAAATCCATCAATATCTAACTCTGTGAGCAAATGAAGCATTGAGTTGGTGAAATACTCTTGCCATTCAGGATTTCGAGCATCAAAAGCCTTTGTATACACCCCGATGATTTCATTGCTCGAGTCACGGTAAAACCAATCAGGGTGCTCTGACTGCAATGTGGTTTTCGCTGGGCTACCTTCATACCAATAAGGTTCAAAATCTAAAATATGTCGCGACCATGCGATTTCGTAATTGGTCCAGTCCTTAACATCCGAACTAAAGCTATCGGAGGTCGCACCCTTGAGAAGAGCCTTGTATGGGCCACTTCGGACTGCATCTGCAGCAATTTTGATTATCTCCTTATCAAGTACTCCATGCAGTAAGACATCGAATATAACTTTGATCCCTTTTGCATGAGCCTTCTGAATAAGCTCTTTGATCTCTACGACATCCCCATAGGAGATGCCGATATCTGCATAGTCGTGAACGTTGTAACTTGGATATGGCTGCTTAGGCATCAGCTGAATACACGAGAAGCCCATTTGTGAAATGCGATCTAGATCATCAATAAGATTTCGCACCTGAGGATATGGCGAGTACTGGTTGACCTCCGAGAAGACGGAAAATCCAATCTGCGCTTCAAAAATCATCGCCTCGCCAACCCACTCTGGAGGGTTAGCCGGTGAAGAAATTCCCCAACCCTTAAGCCACGCAGCGAAAACTTCTGGGAACTCTTCAAAGGGATAGAAGGTCGTATCTAGGCTTAATAAGGGAATCTCTATCGAGTCGATTAAAGCTAGATCTGAGCCAAATTTGCTTCTGATTACAAGTGCAGCGGTGTTCTCTCCTTGAGAAGAGAAAAGTAGTTCAGGAATTTCAATTTGATTATCTGGCCAGAGAACCAGTGACTCTGCATTAGATGAGATGTGAATGAGCGCTGCCGAACCTCGAAGACCACCGAGTGGAGATACGCCTACATCCTCAGTGAGCGAGCCAAGTTCTATATCTGCACGCAGGCCATTTCCCGGCAAATTTACGCTCCAGTTACGATCTTCTAAATGAAAGATTAGCTCTAAAGAAATGTCTCTCACAACTACATTTGCCTGGAGTAACTCCAGCGCTATTGAGATTGCCGGACCTGTCTCATTAAATTTATAGAGTAGGAAACCTTTTAATCCCTCAATATCAACCGGTACCTTAAATCCAGACCAGCTCTGATGTGACACAAACAATGGTTCAGAGACCTTTTTAACTTTCGAAAGAATCTGCGTATCAAAGTACTCAAGGCCACCAGTTGCTGCACGTCTTTCTTGTCCGCCAACGACCAAGAGTATCTTCGTTGAAACGCTCATAACTGTCTCCGCCCGAGAACCATCTTTTCCAATCTGAATCAATAATCCAGATTCAGTATCAATTTCTAGCCAATGACTAGAGCGCGGAGAGATAAGTTTCAAATTACTTCCTCTTGAAGTTTGGCTTTCTCTTCTCCTTAAATGCCAATCTGCCTTCATTGGCATCTTCGGTGGCAAATGCAATTACCTGAAGATCTCTCTCGTAGGCAATTGCTAAATCACGACTCATACTAAATGCCGCAGCGAGATTGATTTTCGCACTCTCTGCCGCAATTGGTGCTCGATCTGCAATCATTCTTGCTAACTCAAGAGCGCGAGATTTAAGTTCTTCTGGTTGAACACATTCACTAATGAGCCCCCAAGCAAGAGCTTTTTGCGCATCAATTGGTTCACCGGTCATGATCATGATTGCTGTATTGGATGAACCAATTGCACCCGCCAATAGCGTGGTCATTCCACCACCACCAATCCACCCCAATTTGATTTCTGGTGCACCAAAATTGGCATTTGTTGAGGCAATCCGAATGTCGCATCCCAAAGCCATCTCTAACCCGCCACCAAGTGCCCATCCGTTAATTGCAGCGATTGCAGGTTTCTTGAGAGACCGTATTGCTTCACAGTAGCCAAAATGTGTGCGCCAATCCCACGGCGTTTCATACGAATCTAAATCTTTGATATCCGAACCTGCACAAAAGGCGCGCTCACCTTCAGAGGTAAGAATTACAACCCTCACTTCATTATTTGAATTACAGGTATCTACATATTCACGAAGAAGTTTCGTCATTCCACGATTCATAGCATTTAACTTCTCTGGACGATTGAGAGTAATCGTTGCTATCCCGTCATTGACCTCAAATAGTATGTCGCTCATTTTCTCTACTTCCCCGCTACGTTGCCTGTTTTTAGGAGTGTTTCTATTTTTTCTTGGGAATATCCCAAAGTCTTTAAGATATCTCTAGTGTCTTCACCAATCAGCGGTGCACCCTTGGCAACGCTGCCAGGAGATTTGGAAAATTTGAATGGGAATCCTGGCGCTTTGATATGGCCTTCTGTTGGATGATCGTATTCAACAAAAGTTTTGTTATGCGCAATCTGTGGATCATTGACTAAGTCTTTATAGCCATAAACCTCACCAGCCCAGATGCCGTGCTCTCTAAAAAGCACTAACCATTCTTTCGCCGTTTTATTTAGCAAACGTTCTTGGGTTTTTGCGAAAATCTCATCACGGTGAGTCCACGAGTCTTCTTCATCGTTATACGATTCAAAGCTAGCTTCACCGATAAGTTCTCCAAACTGCTTCAGGGATGGAAAAGCGATTGCGATGTAATCTTCCTTGGTTTCAAAGACGCCATACGGTGCTCGAATATAGGAGTGAGCATGGGATTGTTCCGAACGCACTTGTTCAATTTTGCCAATGGTGTAAATTGAAATTTCCTGCATCTGTAGAGTGGTAATTACATCCAGCATGTTAATGCTGACTAGCTGACCCTCTTTGGTTCGTTCTCTGTGCAGCAACGCTGCAATTGTGGCTTCACTTGCTGCAGCAGCCGTAACGGCATCGACCAAAAATTGTCCTGCTGGTTTTGGAGGTTCACTTACTCGCCCCGAAGAGAGCATCGCGCCAGAAAGTGCTTGCAGAAGCATGTCTTGTCCTGGTCTATCAACGTATGGACCACTCTCGCCATAACCCGAAATCGAGACGTAAATGAGATCTTTTTTGAGTTGAGAAAGTGTTTCGTAATCAACTCCCAAGCGCTTTGCGACACCTGGGCGGTAGTTCTGCAAGAAAACATCGCTGGATGCAACTAAATCTCGCAAGACAGAGAGGCCTTCTTCGGACTTCAAATTAAGTGCTACCGATTTCTTGTTTCTATTTAGTGATAAGAATGAAACATTTATTTGATTACCTTTGGCGCCTCCCGCAGATACATGCCTCTGCCATTCACCTGTAGTTGGTTCAATTTTGATCACCTCGGCACCTAAATCACCGAGACGTTGGGCGGCAAATGGTCCTGCCATAGCAATACTGCAATCTAAGACTCTGTAGCCGGTCAAAATTCCCATACATCTACAACCAATCTGCCAGCAAAATTTGCATCTCTGGCTAGTAAGGACTTATTTGAAGAGTTGGATACTGCTTCCGCCATCGATTTTGTAATCTGAACCAGTGATGAACCCCAGCTCATCATTTATTAAGAAGTAGACAAGAGCTGCAATTTCTTCAGGTCTTCCCAAGCGTCGCACAGGGTGGAACTCCGCCCATTCTGCGGCCACATCTTCAGATGTGCGTCCCATAATGTCTTCGGCAACAATTTTTAGTAGCGGTGTGTTGATTGAGCCAGGAGAAATACTGTTACATCTAATTCCATCTAGCGCATGATCTACTGCAATACCGCGAGTAAGTGCCATAACTCCAGCTTTAGAAGCCGAATATGCAGCAGTTGTTTTCTGATTCATATGTGCCAAAACAGATGCAGTGTTAACAATGGATCCAGAGCCATTTCTCTTAAAGATAGGAACAGCGAAAGATGAGGAGATAAATTGAGCAGTCAAGTTAACGCGAAGAGTGAATTCCCAATCTTCTAGTGACAACTTGTCGACTGTCCCGTATCGAGCAATTCCCACATTGTTGAAAACTCCATTTAATCTAGGGAGCTCTTTCTCTGCAAACTTATACGCATTCTCGATATCCTCAAATTTGGCGACATCGCAATGAACTGTCTTTATATTCTTTCCAGATTTCTCAAGTTCACCGAGCTCTTTATCCAAAATATCAGCTGCAATGACATTCCAATTGCGTTCACTAAAATATTTTGCAGTTTCGCCTCCGATACCACGTGCTCCTCCGAAGATGAGAATGCCTTTATTCGAGTTATCTTTCATGTGCCTGTCCTTTCGTATCGATGGCTCTTGCTGCCCTTGAAGGTAGTACTTAATTTAAAGAGTGATCCCGCAAGTGGCTCTCTGGCTAAAGATTCGGAATTCATCGCGTAGCGGGCAGTTGTTATGAAGAGCTCAGACATATCCTTGCCTCCAAAACAGCAACTTGTTACCTGTTTCACAGGAAGAGTAACCACATGGGTCAGCTCACCACTAGGGTCAAATCGCCTTACTTCTCCACCGCCAAAGAAGGCAACCCAAATTCCACCATCTTCATCAGTTGTTAAACCATCAGGAATTCCACTCGTTACATCAAAAGTAATAAAGGGTCTACGGTTCTTTAGCTCTCCGCTGTGAAGATCGCAATCGAAAATATCAACTCTTCCTGTTGGAGAATCGATGAAATACATACTCTTTTGGTCCCTGCTCCAGCCCATACCATTTGCAATCGTTAGTACAGGCACTACTTCCTTGAGACCTTTGGAATCCAAGCTGAATAGCGCCGCTACACCTGGTGTGAAATCAAATGCCATAGTTCCAACCCACATCCGCCCAGTGCTATCGCATTTGGCATCATTGGTTCTAATCGAAGAATCTTCGGGTTCGATTGGAGCAAGTAAAGTTTTAAGAGTTCCGTCCCGGGACGCTCCAAAAACACCATCTCTTGCAGCAACTATGAGTTCGGAATTTTGGTCCAAAATCACGGCGCTTACTTCTTGGCTAAATTGAATGGTTCTTGAAGATGAATCGGATGGTGAAAAAATCTTTACCTGCTTATTTGTAATATCTACAAAATATAGCTCTTGCTTAGCTTCATCCCAGAATGGACCCTCGCCGAGATCACAATCTAACTCAAGGGCTAACTCAGCAGAAAGTATTGTAGGCATTTGCTAATTCAGTCACTTGGCCAATGAAGTTCGCACAATTACTTCATCAGAGGAGCGAACCCACGACTGTAATGTGATTCCGTGTCCGCTTGCTTCAGATATGTAAATTCTTCCATTTTCAATCTTTGGGATTCCATCAACAAATTCCTTATACCAAGTATTCACAAATGCACGAGCAGTTTCTTGCAAGAAACCATTTCGTTGTGAAAGAGAGAAATGTGTGCTCGTTGCAAGCGCTACAGGTCCTGAGCAGTCGTGAGGTGCAACTGGGACTGCAAATAGGTCCGCGAGTGATGCAATCTTCCTAGATTCGGTGAGTCCACCAGTCCAGGAAATATCAATCGTTAGGTAATCTACGGCGCCATTTTCCAGAAGAGGAAGAATCTGTCGTCTTCCAATCGCGGTTTCGCCAGTGGCAATCGGAACTGAAATCTCTGAGCGAAGCTTCGCCAAGGCATCTACTGCATCTGGGCGTAGTGGATCCTCAATCCAGAATGGCTGATAGGGAGTAATTGCATCAATAATTCGCTTAGCTGTTGGTCGGTTCCAGAGCGCATGGAATTCAATCATCAAATCCATATCCATGCCCACTTCATCCCGAATCGCAGAAATAATCTTTACCCCATCTTCTATCTCTTTCTGTGAAATAGAGTTTCCGAAAGATTTCTCTGCAGCTGGATCAAATGGCCAAATCTTCATGCCTTCTATGCCACTGTCGTACAGTTCGCGAGCTAGTTTTGCAGGGGTGTTGAAGAATGCTTGTAGATCTTCGTACCCCTTCTCCTTGGATTCAGCAACGCCCCAATTCTTTGAATTCTGACTCGAAGTTTTTTTCATGTAAGAAGAGCCAGCACATGTGTTGTAAATCTTTACGGAGTCTTGAAGCTTTCCACCTAAAGAATCTGCCATAGTTGCATTGATTGATTTGCCCCAAAGATCCCAGACTGCAATATCCAAAGCTCCTAGAGAGCGAACCTCAATTCCGCCACCTTGGTATCCGACATAGGGGGTTAATGCGAAATTCAAAGATTCAGGATTTATATTTGCACTGGCAAAAATAAGCGGAGCAGCAATTGTGTGGATGTACTCCTCGACAACTGTTTGACTAAAGAATGATTCTCCAAGCCCGACATTTCCTTTATCATCGTGGACTTCTACCCACAGTGAAGAAGGGTGCGCCAATGGCCGAAAGGTTTCAACCTTCGTTATCTTCATTACTAAGCCTTTTCTCTCATAAAAATCCAGGGGAACAAACTTTAACTAATCAAAGGTAAAAAGTGCCTGAAGAGAGTGGCGTTCTGACGCCATCAGAGTAAATCGCCACCCCCCTCAGGATTCTCTATTTAAGCAAATACAGCCTCACGCTTGATGATTGCATTGATGTTCTTCGAATCAATCACTGCTGAGCCTGTGTCGTAAGAGAACGACTTGAATCCTGGTGACATTTCCATCGCCAAGAGTGAAGATGCAACCCAACCTTGAGCCCATGGGTTCTGATCCAAAGTGAAGTCGATATTTCCGGCCTTAATTCCCTGTAGTACAGGTTGTACAAGGTCGAAACCACCGTTAGAAAGCTTGAGACCCTTACGCTTCATAACGTTACCGAAGAACTGGTGAGAGAATTCAGTTCCGATGTAACCGACAACGTCTCCCTTTGCCAAACGTGCCTCAATAATCGCTGATGCCTTAGCTTCATCGCTTGATGTCACCAAAACTTCAGTTGTGTAAGAGGTTCCGTTTGAAGAGTTGTATGCAGCTACACCTTGCTTTGCACCAGCAGCACGGTCTTCGAGAGCCGAGTTACCAGGAGCGAAGTTTCCGATAAGAATTACACCAGAAGTTTTTCCGGTCTTCTTCTTCGCGTATGTAGCACCTTGGATTCCAGCAATCTTTCCTGCTGGAACGAAATCTTGACCTACGAATGGGACGCTAAGGTCTTCATATCCCTTAGATCCAACATTTGTAAGTACGACTTTGATTCCAAGACTTTGTGCCTTCTTGATATTGGCATCGAAAGCTTTGTCATCAATTCTTGTGAAGATCACTCCATTTGGCTTTGCAGCAATCGCTGCAGCCTGAAGTTCAACAGTCTTCTGAATGTCCTGTCCGGTTGGACCAACATAGTTGACTTTCCAGCCCATAGATTTTCCGAACTCGCGGAAACCTCGCTCTAGGGGAACGAAGAAGGGGTTCAAATCGTGAATTACACAAGTAACTTTCTTGCCACGTTGAACTGCTGCTGTTTTAGTAGCAGCCGCCGCAAAAGGTGTTCCGATAACAGAAGAAGCACCTAGTAAAACAGCTGACGCGCCACCTACCTTTAGGAGATTGCGGCGGTTTAAACCACTCTCCTCTAATGTTTCTTTATCCATTTTTTCTCCTTAGTTAGGCCTGAGCTTTTTCAAACTAGGCTGGTTTTTTTGATGGCGTCAGATCTATTCTTTACGTTCGAAGAGTCTTCCTCTTCTGTGCAACCAAAGTATTGATAACTACTGCAGCAAGGATCAACAATCCGTTAGCGACGAAAGTCCAGTTTCCATTTACTCCGGTTAGTACAAGAACATTTGTGATCAAGCCTCCAACAATGGCTCCCAAGGTTGCCCCCAAGATTGTTCCAGAACCGCCAAATAGGCTTGCTCCACCAACTGCAATTGCACCTACAATCAAAAGTTCAAGTCCTTGCCCAGTCAACGGGTTAGAGCTTCCAAGCCAGCCAACTAACATGATGCCAGCCCAAGTAGCCAAGAAACTTGAAATCATGAAGGATTGAATCTTCACCTTTGCAACGTTGATTCCGGCATTCTGGGCTGCAACTTTATTTCCACCTATTGCATACAAATCTGAACCAAATTTTGTCTTTGCCAGCACAACTCCAACTATTGTGCACAGTGCTAGCATCCAATAAACCTGAGCAGAAATACCAAGAAAAGATCCACCTACGAGTCCTGAAAAAGCCTTAGATTCTTTTGCATAAATAGGAACTCCCTCTGAAATCAGAAGTGTTGCTCCGCGTAGAGCACCAAGTCCCGCCAGCGTTACTACGAACGACGGAATGTTGAGCTTGACGCTTATATATCCATTTAACCAACCAAGGAATACGCCAAGAATTAAGGTGACAACAATCGAAGGAATGATTGGCCAATCCATTTTCATGGATAGCCAGGTGTACATAACCGCACCTAGGCCATAAATAGAACCTATGGACAAGTCGATCTCTCCGCAGATTATAACTAGAGACATACCTGCAGCACAGATTGCAACATATGAAACCTGCTGCAAAATTGTATTTACATTTGTACCTACAGCAAAGTTTGGCGTTAGGGACATGGCAACGATAACGATTCCAACGATTGCGACTACAACACCAAATTCCTCGGCTCTTAAAATTCTGCCGATTCTAGTCTCGTGTCTATCTAATCGCTTAGCCTTGTTGGACATGCTACTCACCCTTCAATTCGGTCGATTGATTCTGAAAATTATGTTTAACAAAACTCTGATCGCCAACAATCATGCTGACTATCTCTTGCCTAGAGGTCTCGTTAGTGTTACGAATCCCAGCTACCTGCCCAGCGCGCATAACAACGATGCGATCTGAAACCGCCAAAACATGATCAATATTGTGACTGATTAAGACAATTCCTTTTCCTGAGTTTCTGAGCTCTGTAACGATTCGCAGAACATTTGCCTGCTGTTCAGGTCCAAGCGCTGCAGTTGGCTCATCGAGCAAAACAAAATCACTGCCTAGTCGAACTGCTCTCGCAATCGCGATGCACTGACGCTGTCCGCCAGAGAGTGATTCAACTTGCAATTTTGTCGACGATATTCTGATTTTAAGTTGATCCAACAACACTTTGGCTTCTTCGCGCATCTTCATAATTCTGACGAATCCGAATTTACGCAACTCGTGTCCCAAAAATACATTTCGTGCAACGTCCATACTTCCTACAAGCGCCAAGTCTTGATACACAACTGAGATTCCATTGTCTATCGCATCTTGTGGTCTGTTTATTGTTCGTACGCTTCCGTCAATGACGATTTGCCCGCTGTCAGCTTTTGTTGCACCGCAGAGAATCCGAATCAAGGTTGACTTGCCGGCTCCGTTATCGCCCATCAGAGCAACAACTTCTCCAGCTTTACATTCGAAATCAACCGAATTCAGCGCCTGTACTCCACCGTACCGCTTTGCTAAACCTTCGGCCTTGAGCGTTGTTGTTGTCACTTCATTTCCTCATATTCTTCTTCGGTTTTTGTGATTTTGTCTGTCAACATTTCTGCGGCAGCATCAATGAGCATTCGATGAGACGGGTCGATTTTGGCTTGATTTCTCAATACCTTTGATAATGGAAGATGAAGGTCGTCGCCATATCTTTCTTGACCGATTAAC
The DNA here is from genome assembly GCA_044353955.1 of Candidatus Planktophila sp. GTDB lineage: Bacteria > Actinomycetota > Actinomycetes > Nanopelagicales > Nanopelagicaceae > Planktophila. The sequence continues at coordinate 13,447 of JBILBB010000008.1, forward strand.
ATGATTTGTCGCATGTAATTCTGTGCTGCCTCAGAGTCTCGTGCTTCGATTGCCTCAACGACTTTAAGGTGTAGTGGAAGACCAAGATTCGAAATCGTATGGTCAGTTAAGCTTCGAGTAATGGTTCCGAATACCAAATTCTTAATGGAGCTGAAGAGAATGAGAAGAACTGGATTTTGTGAAGCCTCAGCAATGCGTTCATGAAATTTCACATCAGCAAGTACGCTCTCATTTGCATCAGTTGTTGGTTGCATATGGTTATCGCAAAGTTCCCGTAGGACTTCAATATCTTCATCTGTGCGGCGGATTGCAGCCAATCCAGCAGTTGCGCACTCGATCATCAATCTCGCCTCGATGAGATCAGCCGGTGTGACCAATCCCTGTCGTGCAGCATTGACTACGCGAAAGGGTCCGGTCTTGGATTGATCTTGAATGAAGGAGCCGCGGCCAGGCTGAACCTTGATCAATCCTTGGCCTTCCATGGAGCGAAGGACTTCGCGCAAAGTTTGACGGCTGACAGAGAAGAGTGTGGCTAAATTCCTCTCAGATGGCAGGCGATCTCCTGGTTTAGCTTTCGCTGAAAAAATAAACTCCTCCAGAGCGGACTGGAGCTCTCCGCCACTGGGCGGAGTCATATTTGTACTGGGGATGCCCTCAGGAAGAATTCCAGGGCTACCGGTAGTACTGGTCTGACCACGCATTCGGGTATCATTCATGGCTATCCAGCCCTATGTCAAGGGTTTTCACTAAATTTCGGAGGCCAAATTGGAAGCACAGAGAGTCATCGTAACTGGCGGAAATGGCGATATTGGCTGCGCTATGGGAGCAAGACTGTTCAGAGATGGATTCTCGGTCACACTTTTGGATCTCAAGGCGCCTTCGGAGGTAAGCCAAGAGGTTAAAGCTTTACTTGCACTCTCCCAAAGTGGCCACGAGGTCAACTATCGACAGGTAGATGTTACCGACCGAGCGAGAGTGGATGAGGTTCTCTCCGAATTTGAGAGCGATCTTGTTGCAGTGTTGGCTAACGCCGGAATAGTTAAATCAGAGCCTTTCTTGGATATCACTGAAAGCTATTGGAATCAGCACTTAGAGACCAACCTTACGGGGGTATTCCATACGCTACAGAGTGCAGCGAAGATCTTTGTAAAGAATAAGCGGCCCGGGCAAATCATTATCACCGGGTCATGGGTGGGCACCGTCCCTTGGCCTGAGATTGCCTCATATTCTGCGACAAAAGCTGCCGTAGAAATGTTGGCTAAATCTGCAGCGCGAGAACTTGCAGAATATAAAATTAGAGTGAACGTCATAGCTCCAGGAATTGTGAATGCAGGATTGGCAAAGCACCAGTTAAAGACTGAGCCTCAATATGCTGCCCGCGTCGCCAAGGTGATTCCACTGAAAGAGTTGCAAACGGCTGAACAGGTAGCAGATATTGCTTCGTTCTTATGTTCTAAATCTGGCGATTACTTAACTGGTTCAACAATTTTGGCAGACGGTGGAGCATCACTTTTCCAATTTGATTAATTCACTCTTTGATAAATTCTCCGTAAGAGTCTTCGATTTCTTGCAAGTCTCGAGCTGTGAAAGCGCCTATTTCCAGAATTTTCGAAAGCAAGTTACCGACCTTAAATTGCAATTCTGGCCAACCTAAAATTCTCGGCCTGACCCAAGCGCCTTCTAGCGTTGTAAGAGTATCTGCAAAGAAATCTGCTGTGAGTTCGTTGGCCTTTGCATCTTTCCAAACCGAAACATCACCTGGTTGGCCTCCGCCAGTTAAGTAGTCACCTACTTGGATTTCTGGCGAACACAGCGCCATTGCAACTCGAGCGGACAATTCTGGATTCTTCGAAGCGCTGGAAATACCAACTCCGGCGCCACCCAGAATTGATCCTCGTGCCAACCCATCAAATGAAGG
>JBILBB010000097.1:0-4202 GCA_044353955.1 Candidatus Planktophila sp.
CTTATGCAAAGCGCGTCGACGAGGTAAGCGCTGGCGGACTTGTCGTCGATTCAACTGGAAAGTTGGGTCTGCTGATCGGTCGCCGAGATCTTAAGGATGTGACTGGAAAGAGAATTCTCTGGTCGCTACCCAAAGGCCACATTGAAGAAGGGGAGACCCCTGAAGAGGCTGCGCTCCGTGAAGTTCAAGAGGAGACAGGAATTGTTTCTGTTATCGAGAAATCGTTAGGTGTTATTGATTTCTGGTTTATGGCTGGCGGAATGAGAATTCATAAAACTGTTCACCACTTTCTCTTTAGAGAAAATGGTGGAGTGCTTGCTGCTCAAGAGAGTGAAGTCGATGAGGTTGCATGGTTTCCACTTGCAGAGATAGTCGAACGCCTTGCATACCCTGATGAGAAGAAGTTAATCGCTCGCACCAATGCAGCACAAGAGATGGCAGCGCTATGAAGAAGTTTGCGCTCGCAATAATTCTCTTAACCACATTTTCTATACCGAGCGCTGACGCTGCAACCCCTGTCGTAAGAATTACAGATAAACCTCACACTGGTTTCGATGGCAAGTTTCGCGATAACAAGTTAGCAACTTCCTTACTACCTGATGGTGAACTCGGAAAACTGGTCTCATCATTCAGTAGTACTAAGAAAACATGGGTGATCGATGCAGCTCTCATCGAAGAAGTTATAGATATGTCTGATGGGTATTCTGTCGATGGCAAAGAGGATGAGGCAGGTCAAGCTGCTGCAGTTAATTGGTTGGCGCAACTTAAATCTTCTATCGGTGATAACCCTGTGATTGCACTTCCTTACGGAAATCCTGATCAATCACTTGCAAAACGTTTAGCGCCAAGTGAACTTAGCTTTTATTCGGCTTATGCAAAAGAGAAATTAGAGAGCCAACTTGGAAGATCTGTAACGACAGAGAATGGTTGGGGAAAAGGCTCTTCAGGCCTGCCGTATCAACTGCAATCTCTCTATACCTCTAATAGACAAGCACTTACAGGGCTATCAACAATCACTACTTCTGCGGAAGTTAGGGATTTACGTGCACGGCTTGCGCTCGTTATGAACACTGATTTAAAGCGTATGGACCAGAGTTACCTCTCTTATGCATCTGTTGAATCAGTCAAAAAGGTGATGGCCAAACTTCGAGTAAATCCGGGTCGTTACCAACTCACATCTGAAAGTGCGAAGCTTCCTGTAACTCTAATCAATGACTTTGATACACCCACTGTTGTTAGCCTCTCTTTAATTCCAACTAATTCGCGTATGTTTATTCAAGATGTTCAGGAGATCGAGTTGGCGGCTAATTCACGTCAACAGTTGAGTGTCGAGGTAGATGTATTTGCACCAGGCTCAACGCCTGTTATGGCTCAATTTATGAATTCCAAAGGGCAGCTTGTCGGTGTTGAATCTAAATTAGAACTCAGCGCAACTATTATCGATGCCAGGGTTGCCTGGTTTACAACTGCTGCTGCAATCTTGCTCTTCCTTGGCGCTGTAACTCAATCTGTACGACGGATTAGAAAGGGGCGTAAATGAAGAATAATGAACTCTTCCGCGCCTCTGGAATCATGGCGATCGGGACCATCCTCTCGCGAATTACAGGTTTTGTTCGTGCGCTACTTGCTGTTGCAGTTCTGGGTACAGCGCTGCTTGCCGATACTTTCAATGTTGCAAATACCATGCCAAATATTCTCTACAACTTACTTGTGGGTGGTGCGCTCACCGCAATATTTGTTCCACAGCTTGTTCGCTCATTCTCAGATGAAGATGGTGGAGAAGGTTTTGCTTCTCGCCTAGTTACAACTATCTCAATGATTCTCTTGGTGCTTGTCGCCCTCGGTGTGATCTTTGCTCCCGCCCTTGTTCGACTCTATGCACCAGAGTTCTCGACTCCAGGTTTTGAAACTGAGCAAGCAATCGCAGTTGCATTTACACGTTACTGCCTTCCGCAAATCTTCTTCCTTGGTCTCTTCACAATGTTGGGTCAAGTAGCAAATGCTCGAGGTTCATTTGCACCTCTTATGTGGGCGCCAATCGCTAATAATTTAGTAGTTATTATCGTCTTTACCGGAATGCTTATCGCTCAGCGCTCACTCTCACTCGACACAATTACTGATTTACAGGTTCAGATATTGGGTTGGGGAACGACTTTAGGTGTTGTTGTCCAAGCTTTAATTTTGATTCCGGTTGTTAAGCGATCTGGAATCCATCTCCGTTTGATGCTTGGAGTTAAAGGGCTTGGTAAATCATTCGGTCTTGCGGGATGGACGCTCGTGTATGTCCTTATCTCGCAGCTCGGATACTTGGTAACGGTCAATGTTGCAACGAGCGCTGCTGTTCGAAGTGCTCAGGCAGGAATCACAACTGGTGTGGGCTTCACACCATTCACAAGTGCGTATTACATAATGTTGCTTCCTTATTCAATCGTCACCATCTCAATTGTTACCGCGCTCTTGCCACATCTTTCGAAACTTGCAATACAGAAGGATGTAGAAGAGGTTCGTAAGCAGTTGATTCGCGCAATCCGTATGGTTGGCGTGGTTACCGTTCCAAGTGCAGTTGCTCTACTTCTCTTTGGTCCACTGATGACACAAGCGCTCTATTTAGGTATTCCGTTGGCCGATGCCCGATATATCGGCTACGTACTGTCTGCCTTGAGCCTCGGTCTTGTCGCTTTCTCAATTAACTTGATTTTGATCCGCGGGTTTAACGCCTTTGAAGATACAAAGACCCAAGTCGTTTCAATCTTCATTATCAACGTCGTCTCTGTTGCGCTCTCGTATGTATTTCTAGCGGTTCTCGATAGCAATTGGGTTACCGTCGGACTCGGTGTTGCATTCTCGGTCAGTTACATCGTTGGGCTATTTATTACCGTTGCCTTACTAAAGAGACATATCGGGCCTCTGCGAATCAGCGAATTCGCATCTCAGCATGGCCGCTTACTGATTGCATCTTTGATTGGAATGCTTCCATTCTTTGCAATCGCGCTGATCTTTAATTGGATTTATGACGATGCATCGTTGCCGGTTCGCGCAGTGCGTTTAGCGCTCCTTCTCGGCGGCAGTGGTCTCGGATATCTCTTAGCTGCGAAGGCCTTTAAAGTGAGTGAAATCGCAGGTCTTCGAGGTTTCGCCACGTCTCTTCTGCAACGACGTCGCAAGAAGTAGCGAGGTTGGCGCGATATTCTCAGCCCATGAGCACTGATATTCGCGAAGTAGTAATTGTTGGATCTGGACCTGCTGGTTACACAGCTGCTATCTACGCCGCTCGCGCTCAATTAAATCCCGTCATGTATGAGGGTTCAGTCACCGCTGGTGGTGCGCTTATGAATACCACCGAGGTAGAAAACTTTCCTGGCTTTATTGATGGAATCATGGGGCCAGACCTCATGGATAACATGCGTAAACAAGCGAAACGTTTTGGTACTGAGTTAATCACCGACGATGTTGTTGAGATGGATCTAACTGGTGATGTAAAGATGATTAAAGATGGATCAGGCAATACGGTAAAAGCTAAAGCTGTCATTCTTGCTATGGGTTCTGCCTATCGCGAGATTGGTCTTGAAAATGAGAAGCGTCTATCTGGGCGCGGTGTTTCGTGGTGTGCAACGTGCGACGGTTTCTTCTTCCGTGATCAAACAATTGCAGTTGTTGGTGGCGGAGACTCTGCAGTTGAAGAGGCCACATTCCTGACAAAGTTTGCAAGCAAGGTTGTTCTGATCCACCGTCGCGATGAACTTCGCGCATCAAAGATTATGCAAGAGCGCGCCTTTGCCAATCCAAAGATTGAGATGCTCTGGGATACCGAGGTAATTGATGTTCTTGGTGCAGAGAAAGTTGAAGCTCTCGAACTTCGCAATCTAAAGACAGGCGAAGTTAGCAAGCGCGACTTCACAGGACTCTTTGTTGCAATCGGGCATATTCCGCGCTCTGAACTTGTTACATCTTCTGTAACTCTCGATAACGAGGGTTATGTAAAGGTTGAAGGGCGCTCGACCCGAACAAACCTAGAAGGTGTCTTTGCGTGCGGTGATCTCGTTGATCACACATACCGCCAAGCAATTACAGCTGCAGGCTCAGGGTGCCAGGCCGCTCTAGATGCTGAAAAATTCTTATCCCACTAGTAACCTCGCCTCTATAAACCGTTATAGAAGTTATTGATAGATAAATAGGAGTAAAGATGAGCGCACCAATCAAGG
>JBILBB010000098.1:0-4201 GCA_044353955.1 Candidatus Planktophila sp.
TCCGCCACCGACATCGGTGCCATCACCGACAACGACGCCAGCTGAGATGCGACCTTCGACCATTGAAGTTCCGAGAGTCCCGGCATTGAAGTTGATAAAGCCTTCATGCATCACCGTTGTTCCTGATGAGAGATATGCACCCAGGCGAACTCGATCTGCATCTGCGATACGCACCCCTGTTGGAATAACGTAATCAACCATGCGTGGGAACTTATCGACGCCAAAGACTGTGACATGACCAAACTGCGCTTTCAAGCGAGCACGTGTTGATTCAAATCCCTCAACTGCACACGGTCCAGCAGATGTCCAGACTACATTTGTTAGTAATCCGAAGATTCCATCTAAAGATTGACCGTGAGGTTTAACCAAGCGATGCGAGAGAAGATGAAGGCGGAGGTATGCATCTTTGGCATCTTTAGGTGGAACGCTAAGGTCTATTTCAAGGGAGACGATTTCTCTCGACACATCACGGATTGCATCTTTGCCGACCATCTCAACAAGTGATTGATCAGGAGTGCCGGTGAGTGCTCCTAGTGCAGGTGCTGGAAACCAGACATCAAGAACTGTTGAACCAGATAGCGTTGCAATTCCATGGCCATGAGCTAAAGAAGACATGTTCTAAGCCTAACCCCTATTCTGTCCCTCATGCGCATCGCGGTCTTTTGTTCATCCTCTCCATCGATAGATTCAAAATATATTGACCTCGCCTATGAACTCGGCGCCGGTATCGCCGATAGTGGTGCTGAGTTGGTCTCAGGTGGCGGGCATATTTCAGCGATGGGTGCGATATCTCGCGGCGCTCGCAGTAGAAGAGGCAGAACAATCGGAGTCATTCCGCAGAAGTTGGTTGATATTGAATTCGCCGACCACGATAGCGATGAGTTAATAGTTGTTGAATCGATGCGCACACGTAAGGCGAAAATCGAAGAGCTCTCCGATGCCTTCATCACCTTACCTGGCGGACTCGGAACCCTTGAAGAGCTCTTTGAAATTTGGGTAGGTCGATACTTAAAATTCCATGACAAGCCTGTAATTATTTTGGATCCTTTTGGAGTTTATCAACCACTACATGTACTGGTTGAGCATCTCGAGGATGAGAAATTTGTTAAACCAGGAATGAGAGATTTACTCCATTGGACGACAACGGTCGATGAAGCGATTTCAATTGCACACGGAGGCAAATAGAGTGGCTACTAACACTCTCGCAATTTCATTTAAGATAAAAGCCCCTCAAGCAGAAGTCTGGCGCCGAATTGCAGATTGGGAATCACAAGGAGAGTGGATGCTCCAAACTAAAGTGTGGGTAACTTCCGAGATTTCTTCAGGTGTAGGAACTTCCATTGCTGCATTTACAGGACCGCTCTATAAGTTTTATCCACGTTTAAAATCCCCAGGATTGCTAGATCTCATGACCGTAACAAAGTGGGAAGAACCTTCTCGGTGCGATGTCGTACATGTAGGTAAAGTTTTGAAAGGCACTGGCTCGTTTGTTCTGACCAGAGAAGGCGAGAGCCTTACTCAATTCGATTGGTCAGAGACGATAGAAGCTCCGCGGGTGGTGTTTATGCTTATCGCACCATTTTTCTACGCTGGGGTGCGCATCTCACTCTATCGATTTGCTCGATCATTCTCGTAACTCTAATTCGCGAGTAATCTAGGTCTATGAGCAATCCCAAGACTTTGGCTGAGTTGCTCGCCTCTCTTCCCGAAGAAGAGCGCTTTATCCTGACCCTTCACTACCTTCGCTCGAAGAGCGCCTCTGAGATTGCGCAACTGCTGGGGGTTCCAGAGAAATCTGTGCAGGTTGTTATTGATAGCGGAAAGAAGCGATTAACCGCATTTTTGGGCATATAAATGCCTCGATTTCACCTCGGGCTGATTCTGCGAGATACTTCTCCCTGCACTGGATTTCCAACTGCACCCGTCTGATCCATATAGTCACAAGGAGTCCCCACCATGGCAGCTATGAAACCCCGTACTGGTGATGGACCAATGGAAGTAACTCACGAAGCGCGCAAGTTAGTCATGCGTATCCCACTCGAAGGTGGCGGTCGACTTGTTGTAGAACTTAAGCCTCAAGAGGCGAGCAATCTCAGCGCAGCGCTTGAAGCAGCTGTCGCCCTCATTAAGAAGTAGAGCGGATTTAGAAATTCTTCGCGCAGTTGCTCCTGAGCTTGAGTCAATTATTGGGGCAGATGTTCTAGCGCTCGGGTTCACTAAGAACTCTGAAGGATCAATATCTTTTCACGGGAGCAAGAAGCTCCTTAATTCAATTCAAAGTTACTTTGAGATAAATCTTGTAGATGAGGTCTCATTCTTCTCGCCTTCAGCAAAAGCGGGTGAACTCTTTGAAATTCCAGTCCTGCACGAACAATCCGATATTGAACGCCTTTATCTAGTCGGGCTTGGTGATGAATCACTTACTGCGTACCGCGCAGCCGGCGCTGCAATTGGTCGCAAGGTACGGGGCAAGGCGGTTGAAGTGATCTCTCTCTGCGCCGAGAGCGCATCGCAATTAAAGGCACATGGAGTCTCAGCGCTTCTCGGAGCCTATGTATGGAATTTGAAAACTGAGAAAGCTGCAGAAATTCCCTCGATTGTTCTGGCGACAAAAGATGAAGAGACTGTCCAGAGAGCATCTGTCATTGCAGAGGCGCTTTACACCGCAAGAGATATGATTCACACGCCTTCAAATATTAAGAATCCCCAATGGATGGCTGATGAAGCAAAGAAAATCGCCGATGAAAAGGGCCTTGCAATAAAAGTTTTATCTGGAAAAGAGCTCGCTCCATTTGGCGGATTACGCGCAGTCGGAAACTCTTCGCCAAATCCTGGACCACGATTTATAGAACTTTCCTATCTGCCTCGATTAAAGGCAAGTGCAGCAGCTGCGCTTCCGCACATTGTTATTGTTGGTAAAGGAATAACTTTTGATACCGGCGGAGTCTCGCTCAAACGTCCCTATGAATTTATGACAGCGATGAAGAGCGATATGGCAGGAGCAGCAGCAGCTCTTGCAACAATCAGCGCCCTTCCTGCACTTAAACCACTCGTACGCGTTACAGTTTTAATGATGTGTGCAGAGAATGCGCTCTCCGGAACTGCTCAACGTCCATCCGATGTAATCACGCAATACGGTGGAACGACAGTTGAGATTATTAATACTGATGCTGAGGGACGATTAGTCTTGGCAGATGGATTGGCCTATGCAGTTGAGAACCTTGATCCTGATTACCTCATAGATATTGCAACGCTCACAGGCTCTGCAACCCTTGGATTGGGAAGACAACATGCGGCGATTTATTCACGCGACGATAAATTGGCACAGCAATTTGTAGCGCTAGGAGAATCAAGTGGAGAGCGCGTTTGGCAGATGCCTCTCATAGATGATTATGCAGATTCACTTGAGAGCGATATCGCGGATTTAAATCATGCAGCAGATAAAGGCGATTACTCGGCAGGATCTGTTACCGCAGCTCTCTACCTCGAGCACTTTGTAGGAGATTCTCGATGGGTCCACCTTGATATTGCAGGAACTGGCAGAAGTGAGACGGATTCAGGAGAAAATGTGAAAGGCGGGACTGGTTTCGGCGTGCGTTTATTCCTTGATTGGATAGTGTCTCTCTCATGAATATAGATCCTCACGATTACTCAGAGACCTTTATCGCTGAAGATTCTGTAAAGAGCGCTGCACGTGCCCGTGGAGTTGAAAATGGCGTAACGGATGTATCGCAAGGTGCAGGGGCTTATCTCAGGCAGTTAGCTCATCAGATAAAGGCACAATCTGTTGTTGAAGTCGGTACAGGATCAGGGGTTGGCTCACTCTGGTTACTTGAGGGAATGCTCTCAAGCGGAACGCTGACATCTATTGATGACGAGATGGAACATACCTCTATTGCAAAGATTGCCCTCGCGGAAGCAGAGATTGAACAGCCCCGTTTTCGTTTAATTACTAATTCAGTAATGGATGTCATGACCAAGCTCACTGATCGCGCATACGATCTCGTTGTTTTCCGACACAATCCTGAAGATCTCAGCTTTGCAATATCAGAGGCTCATAGAATTCTTCGAAGTGGTGGAGTATTTGTCATTGATAATTTCTTCGGTGGCGGAAAAGTTCCAGATCCTGCGCAACGCGATTCAAAGACAATCGCTCTTCGTGATGCGGGTAAATCCATTAAGAGCGATACTGACTCGTGGG
>JBILBB010000099.1:0-4197 GCA_044353955.1 Candidatus Planktophila sp.
GAAGGTCCAGAAGCTTTAGTTAAGTATCAGAGTGCAGGTAATTCATCAGCAGAACAGAGCCTTCGTGGACGCACATCTGTATTCCATGGGGCGGCAGATGTTCTCTATTTGCCAATCAATACTTCAGTCACTATTTCAGGCAATGCACGAATCGCAGTTGGAGAATCTCCAGCAAAGAATCAAAAGGCTGTAAAGTTCACGCCTAAAGAAGAAGTCCCCATTGTATTTCGTGGGGCCGGAGATGAAACTCGACAGGTTCATAACTTTGGAATGCCAGAAACTCTCGACGCAGATCGCTTGATTGTCTGCGAAGTAATTGTTCCTGCTGGTAACTGGTCTGGTGCTCCCTCACATAAGCATGATCAATACATTCCAGGTAAAGAGTCAAACCTAGAAGAGATTTACTACTTTGAATCAGCAGTTACCCGAAGTGCAAATGTAAGTGGCGAAACAAATCCATTTGGGTACTTCCGTGGCTTTTCTGCAGATGAACGCGAATACGATCTTGCAACGGAGATTCACTCTGGCGATATCGCTCTCGTTCCTTATGGTTGGCATGGCCCTGTTGCAGCTGGTCCTGGTTACGACCTCTACTTCTTCAATGTCATGGCTGGCCCAGACCCAGAACGTGCATGGAATGCAACAGATCATCCCGACCATGCCTGGATTCGCCAAACTTGGCAAAGCCAAAGCGTTGACCCAAGATTGCCCTACGGAGAATAGAGAGAAATCACAATGTCAACGCGCAAAATGACTGTAAGCCAAGCAATCGTTGAATTCTTGGCGCACCAATACACGGTCGATGGCGATTATCGCGAACGCACCGTGCAGGGAATCTTCGGAATCTTTGGCCACGGAAATGTGGCAGGTATCGGTCAAGCTCTCAAACAATTCTCTGTTGATGACCCAACGCTTATGCCGTACTACCAAGCGCGCAATGAACAAGCGATGGTGCATGAGGCAACTGCATTTGCTCGCATCAAGCGTCGCAGGGCAACACTTGCATGTGCAGCATCCGTTGGTCCTGGGGCGACAAATATGCTCACAGGTGCCGCGGTTGCAACAACAAATAGATTGCCAGTTCTTCTCTTTCCATCAGATACATTTGCAAATCGGGCATCCGATCCAGTGTTGCAACAACTTGAAGCGCCCCACGATCCTTCAATTTCAGTCAATGATGCATTTAAGCCACTGTCTCGATACTTTGATCGCGTTCAGCGTCCCGAGCAACTCTTCTCAGCGCTCCTGGGTGCGATGCGAGTTCTGACAGATCCTGTTGAAACCGGTGCAGTAACGATTGCACTTCCTGAAGATGTTCAGACAGAAGTTATTGAAGTCCCAGAAGAATTTCTCGCAGATCGCGAATGGCATATTCGCCGCCCTCGCCCCGATGAAGGTTTGATTAAAGAAGTTGCTCGCCAGATTCGCGCAGCAAAGCGCCCCATGATTATCGCTGGCGGCGGCGTTATCTACTCTGATGCTCACGATGTACTAGATGCGCTTGTTCGAGCTACAGGTATTCCAGTTGCGACATCACAAGCAGGCGTTGGTTCACTAAATTGGGATCACCCACAGTGCCAGGGCGCGGTTGGTACAACAGGTACAACGGGTGCAAATCGTCTGGCAAAAGAAGCAGATCTCATCATTGGAATCGGAACTCGCTACAGCGACTTCACAACTGCAAGCCGCTCTGCATTCCAGAATTCAGAAGTTAAATTCATCAATATCAATATTGCATCCTTCGATGCCTTTAAGCACGGTAGCGCTACTCCAGTTGTTGCCGATGCTCGCGTAGCAATTGCTGAATTACATGAAGAGCTAAAGGGATACACCGTTTCATCTGACTATGCAGCGAATTCTGCACAGCAGAAGAAGGAGTGGGATGCCACTGTCGATGCTGCATTTATCGATCAGAGGCGTGCGCTGCCAAGTCAGACAGAAATCATCCACGCTGTGCAATCAGCGACAGAGGCCGACGACACCGTTATCTGCGCTGCAGGCTCACTGCCAGGGGACCTTCATAAGTTATGGCGAGTGCGATCACCGTTGGGATACCACGTTGAATATGCATTTAGCTGCATGGGTTATGAGATTGCAGCTGGCGTTGGTGCCGCACGTGCAGGTGCAACTCCAATTGTTATGGTCGGAGACGGCTCGTATCTCATGATGCATACAGAGATTGTCACGGCTGTGGCTGAAGGAATTAAATTCATCATCGTTCTGATTCAAAACCATGGCTACGCCTCTATCGGTCATCTATCAGAAACAATCGGCTCTGAAAGATTTGGAACCAAGTATCGCTTCCGCGATGAAAAGGGAAATAACTTTGAGAAGGGCGATATCTTGCCTGTAGATCTTGCAACAAATGCCGAGAGCCTCGGAATAGATGTAATTCGAATCAATCAGAACTCGGAAGCAATCGCAAGCCTTCATGAGGCAGTGAAGAAAGCAAAGGCATCAGATAAAGCAACACTTATTCATATCAATAGCGATCCACTTCTTTACTCACCAAGCGGAGAAGGTTGGTGGGATGTTCCTATCGCTCCAATTTCAACACTGAAGAGCACTCAAGAGGCATATAAGAATTACCAGGAAGCAATCAAGCTTCAACGTCCATTGCTCGGCAATGGTTCTAAAGATCGCGAATAGGGGAGAGAAATGACAGCACAGATCCGCGTAGGAACTGCTCCTGATTCTTGGGGAGTCTGGTTTCCAAATGAACCACATCAAGTCCCCTGGAATCGCTTTCTCGATGAAGCTGTAGAAGCTGGCTATCACTGGATTGAACTTGGACCATACGGATACCTTCCGACTGCTCCAAAGCAATTAGAAGATGAACTTGGTAAGCGCAATCTCAAGATGACTGCCGGGACAGTTTTTACAGGTTTCCATAAAGAGGATGAGAGCCAATGGCAGCGGGCTTGGGATCAAGCACTTGCAGTTGCAACTCTTGTTTCTAAACTCGGCGTCGAACATTTGGTAGTTATCCCTGATCTTTGGCGCGATGACAAGACAGGTCAAGCACGTGAATCACGCACACTGACTAATGAACAGTGGAAGCGCCTTGCTGCAGGCCACGACAAGCTTGGAAAAGCACTTCTGGAAGAGTTTGGAATTCATCAGCAATTCCACTCTCATGCCGATAGCCACATTGGTACATATCAAGAAGTTGAGCGTTTATTACAAGAGACAGATAAGAAGTACACAAACCTCTGCCTTGATACTGGCCACTTCGCGTACTACCTAGGCGATAACTTAAAGATGATGAATGCATATCCAGAACGCATCGGATATTTGCACCTCAAGCAAGTACATCCAGATATCTTGGCTGACACCTTGAAGAATGACCTTCCCTTTGTCGATGCTGTATCAAAGGGCGTCATGACAGAGCCAGGCTTTGAAGGTGTTCCAAAGTTTGCGCCAATTATTGAACGCGCATTGGAAATCAATCCTGAAATCTTCGCAATCATCGAACAGGATATGTATGGCTGCCCAGTAGATATGCCTTTTCCAATTGCGCAACGCACTCGCGAACACATTTTGGCTGCGACCCGCGCAGCACGAGTTAAGTAAAGGCGACGATGACTACATCACCATTTCTCTATATGAAGGAGAACTCAAAGACAGTTCTCTGGAATGACTCTGCAGATCCAAAGGAGCTAAAAGATGCTCTCACCTGGGGAATCGTTGGGGCAACCTGTAATCCAGTAATCGCACTCAGCGCACTCAAGGCAGATAAAGTCCACTGGGACGGGCGAATCAAAGATTATGCAAAGGCGCATCCAACTGCGACTGAAGATGCAATTGGGTGGGAGATGGTCAAGGAGCTATCAGTCAGCGCCGCCAAGTTACTCGAGACAGAGTTTGAGAAGTACAACGGGCGCAATGGTCGTCTCTCGATTCAAACTGATCCGCGCAACTTTAGAAGTGCACAAGCGCTGACTGATCAAGCAGTTGAATTCTCGAAGCTTGCAAAGAATATGATTGTAAAGATTCCGGTAACAACAGAGGCGATTGCTGCTTTTGAAGAAGCTACCTATCAAGGCGTCAGTCTCAATGCGACAGTCTCATTCTCAGTAGCTCAAACAATCGCTGTTGCTGAAGCGATTGAACGCGGCTTAAAGCGCCGCGAAGCAGAGGGTCTTGATATCTCGCAGATGGGACCTGTCTGCACAATCATGGTCGGTCGCGTTGATG
>JBILBB010000100.1:0-4173 GCA_044353955.1 Candidatus Planktophila sp.
CGATCATCGCGGTCGTTTCCGGATGAGCTTTGTGGTCCATTGTTATCTGATGGACCTTCATTATCGTCATCGTCATCTGATGAATTGGCTGAAGATTTGTTCTCGCGGTTGCCCTTCTTGGCATTGCGCGCTTCACGGCGAGCTTCACGCTCTGCCTTTGCTGCCTCGCGATTTGATGCTTGTAGATCTGCGATTGCAGTTACAAGTGCATCCTTCTTAAGCTTTGCAGCGCCATCGATACCGAGGGCAGACGCAACTTCCTTTAATTTAGGAAGGGTCATTGCTGCAAGTTCTGGACTGCTAGAACGAATTGGTTCTGTTGTTGTCATGTATTTCATTTCACTTTGGGGCTATGCCTTTAAGAGCAGAACCCAGGGATTTAACTTCTTTGATTTTTCTTGCGGATTTATCAATTCTTACTGTGCCCTTACTTACCGGGTTGAACTGATGGCAAAACTATAGCAGGGCAGCTCCACGTGCTGCAATTTCGAGAGTTTTACCCTCAAATTTCGCTCCACCGGCGCGACTGAGCTGCTCGGACTCTTCTTGATCTCCTGTGTGTAAAGCCATGACTGTTGGGCCTGCACCTGAAACAAATGCAGCGACTCCAGCGTCCCGCAACTTTGTCATAAGCGCATATGACGCGGCCATTGCTTCACTTCGATATGACTGATGAAGGAAATCCTCAGTTGCTCTAAAGAGTAAATCTGGTCGAATAGTGAGTGCATGCATCAAGAGCGCTGTGTTTGTGCTATTTCGCTGTGCATCTGCAAATGGAATTGAATCTGGAAGCATCTTGCGAGCCTTTGAAGTTGCAAGAGCGCTCGTTGGAATAAATGCCATCGCACGTATACGAAGATCTACTGGAATCTGAATTGAATGTGCACGCTCTTTACCTGCAACGTTCTCTGTCCATGCGACAGTTGCACCGCCAAATAGCGCCGCTGCAACGTTATCAGGATGACCTTCCATCTCTGTAGCAATTGTGAGTAGCACTTCATCGCTCATTTTATCTGTGCCTGTGAGCACCAATGCGCGAGCCAGAACTAGTCCACCAATAATTGCAGAGGCAGATGATCCCAATCCGCGACCGTGAGGAATCACATTGAGTGCGCGAACAGCTACACCTTTAGGTTTTCCACCAAGGAAATCAAAACCTTTATACATAGCCTTTACAAGAAGGTTCTTATCGGTGCGTGGAACATCATCTGCGCCTTCACCAGTGACATCAATATCAAGGCCTGGTTCATCGAGAATCTGCGCTACATATCGGTCGTACATTCCGAAAGCTAAGCCAAATGAATCAAAGCCTGGTCCTAAGTTTGCAGATGTTGCAGGGACTTGAACCTGAATGGGATTCGCTTTAAATGTTGGTTTTGCCATGGCGCTACTCGGTTTCCCTAATTGCTCTTCACTAAGCCGAGCGCTTTCGCTGCAGCATCTGCATTTACAGGAACGACTACAGGATCTGAGGCACCTTCAAGGGCCCAAGGAATATCTTTAAGGCCATTTCCTGTGCATGTAATAACAATTGTCTTATCTTTCGGAAGCTTTCCAGCGTTCTTATACTTAATAAGCCCTGCTAAACCTGCTGCAGATGAAGGTTCGCAGAAGATTCCTTCACGAGCTGCAAGTAGGTGATAGGCAGCAAGAATTTCTTCATCTGTAACTGAATCAATAAGTCCGCCAGATTGATCGCGTGCTTCAATCGCTTGATCCCATGAAGCTGGGTTACCAATACGAATCGCTGTTGCAATTGTCTCTGGCTTTGCAACAGGCTTACCTGTAACAAGAGGCGCAGAACCTGCAGCTTGGAAGCCCCACATCTGCGGAAGTTTCGACGAAATCTTATCGTTGCGATATTCGTTGTAGCCCTTCCAATATGCAGTGATATTTCCTGCATTACCGACAGGCATTGTGTGAATATCTGGAGCATCGCCCAACATATCTACAACCTCAAAGGCGGCAGTCTTCTGCCCTTCAATGCGATATGGATTTACCGAGTTAACAAGCGATACTGGATAGTGCGCAGAGAGATCACGCGCTAGAACTAAGCAATCATCAAAGTTTCCATCAACCTGCAGAAGTTTTGCGCCGTGCACAACTGCTTGCGCTAACTTGCCCAGTGCAATCTTGCCTTCAGGGATAAGAACTGCAGGAACCATGCCCGCTTTAACTGCATATGCCGCAGCTGCTGCAGATGTATTTCCAGTGGAAGCACAGATAACTGCCTTTGCACCTTCTTCGGCAGCTTTTGAAATCGCCATTGTCATTCCGCGATCTTTAAATGAACCTGTTGGGTTGATGCCTTCGAATTTTACCCAGACGTTATTGCCGAGCATCTCTGAGAGAACGCATGCATAAATAAGCGGTGTACCACCTTCGCGCAGTGTAATTACTGGTGTCTTTGATGAGACTGGTAGACGATGACGGTACTCCTCAATGACTCCACGCCATTGGTGCGCGCCAGATTTCTTAGAGAAGATTCCCATTACGAAATCGCTCCTTCGACTCGGATGACGCTAGAAATCTTTGTCACCATAGCCATCTTCTTCAGCGCTTCAACAGTGGCTTTTAGTTCACCTTCTGTTGCTCTGTGAGTCACGATAATCAATTCAGCATCTGCATCGCGACCATTCTGATCGACCGTTTGAATTGAGACGCCTTGATCTGCAAAAACCTTTGCAATTGCAGCGAGAACACCTGACTTATCTTCTACTTCTAGTCGGATGAGGAATTTTGTCTTTGTTGTCTCAATCGGTGCAATATTGCGGTCTGCATAATCAGTTTCGCGCTGACCAATTGAGTTCAGAGCAATATGTCGAGAGACAGCAACAACGTCACCCAAGATTGCCGAAGCAGTTGGCTGGCCACCAGCGCCGCGACCGTAGAACATCAAAGGTCCTGCAGATTCAGCTTCAACAAATACTGCATTAAAGGCATCTCGCACCGATGCCAATGGGTGGCTCTTATCAATCATGACAGGGTGCACGCGTACTGAGATTTCATCAGCTGGTGTTAGCTCTGCAATCGCGAGCAACTTAATGACATGGCCCATAGATTTTGCGATAGCGACATCTTCGAGAGTGATATTCGAAATGCCTTCACGATAAACGTCGCTGACAGTTACACGTGTATGGAATGCAAGGCCTGAGAGAATTGCAGCTTTTGCAGCAGCATCAAATCCCTCAATATCCGCAGTTGGATCAGCTTCAGCGTAACCAAGGGCTTGCGCCTCTTTGAGAACATCATCAAATTCGCGATTATCTTCATGCATCTTTGTAAGAATGTAATTTGTTGTTCCGTTAACGATGCCCATAAGCCGTGTAACGAAGTCTCCGGCAAGTGAGTCGCGAAGCGGGCGAATAATTGGAATCGCACCTGCAACAGATGCTTCGTAGTAAATATCTTCACCCTTTGCATACGCTGCTGTAAATAAATCTGCGCCGTGGCTTGCAAGCAGAGCCTTATTTGCAGTCACAATAGATTTGCGATTGTTGATTGCAGTCATCGCAAGTTCTCGTGCAGGTTCGATGCCGCCCATAACTTCAATGATTAAATCAATCTCTGGGTCATTAACAATCGAGAATGGATCTGTTGTAAATAGAGCAGGATCTAAACCTGGGTACGGCTTGATTGTGCGCACGGCGATGCGAGTAAGTTCGATACGAACACCGGCGCGAGTTGAGAGCTCCTCAGTATCTTCGAGCAGCAAACGGGCAACGTGGCTGCCCACAACGCCGCAGCCGAGCATGCCAACGCGAACTGGTTTATCTGCTGGGCTCATCTGCCTATTCTTTCACATCAAGTGCGAGCAGATCTGCCTCATTTTCTCGACGGACAATTACGCGGGCTTTTCCATCTCTTACTGCAATAACAGGTGGTTTTGGCACATGGTTGTAATTGCTCGCCATGCTTCTGCCATATGCGCCGGTTGCCGGCGTGGCGACGAGATCTCCTGGTGCAATATCTGATGGAAGCTGGATATCGCGAATAATGATGTCTCCAGTTTCGCAATGCTTTCCAACAAGACGTGAAAGTACAGAAGGAGCTTGTGAAGAACGTTGAGCAATGATGGCTGTGTACTCGGCATCGTAGAGAGACGGGCGTGCGTTATCGCTCATTCCGCCATCGACCGATACATATTTGCGAATTGATTTATCCTCTAGAACC
>JBILBB010000101.1:0-4165 GCA_044353955.1 Candidatus Planktophila sp.
GCTCATTTGACACAGCATCTCTCTTTACCTCTTGGCGCCCAGAGATCAATCTGATGGCAGAGACAAGCGGAAAGAATGCCGTTCTGATTTCAGCATGTGCAGATATTGATGCCGCCGTGAAAGATTTAGTGCAATCAGCATTTGGGCATGCTGGACAGAAATGTTCGGCAGCATCAATTGCAATTGTGGATACACATATCTATAACGATCCAGCTTTTACTCGCCAATTAAAAGACGCAGTGGAATCGCTTCACGTTGGCGCAGGTTGGGATTTCTCAACAACAGTAGGTCCAATTATTCGCCCATCAGAGAACGCACTTACACGAGCGCTGACTCAACTAGATGCTGGTGAGAGCTGGCTCGTTGAACCGAAGCTGATTGATAAGGCAGGTTTGATGTGGAGACCAGGTGTAAAAGTTGGCGTTAAGGCTGGCTCATGGTCGCATCGCAACGAATGGTTCGGTCCAGTACTCGCAATTATTGAAGCGCCAGATTTCGATACTGCAATTACTTGGCAGAACGAGACAGATTTTGGGCTAACTGCCGGCATTCAATCACTCGATGAGAAAGAGTGTGAAGAGTGGATCAATCGCATTGAAGCGGGCAATCTCTATGTAAACCGTGGAATCACTGGTGCAATTGTTAATCGACAACCATTTGGTGGTTGGAAGCGTTCTGCAGTTGGTCCAAATGCAAAAGCGGGCGGTTTGAATTATGTAAATACTCTTCGCAATTGGCCACGTGTTACCAATGTAGAGGCAGCTACATATGGAGTTAATACTTGGTGGGCGAAGGTTGGGTCTCAAGCAATTGATCGTTCAGGTCTTCTTGTTGAGAAAAATTTCCAACGTTATCGCCATTACTTGGCGCCGATTGTCGTAGTTGTAGATGAATCAACAACGCAGGCTGAGAAGTCTCTGATCCACCATATCTCCGAGACCACCGGAGCAAAGGTCATCTTTACAACTGAGCTTGCCGATGTGAAGGAAAGCTACTCTCGCGTGCGCTGGCTCGCCTCAAGTAAGCCACCGATTTACTCAGAGATGCAGAAAGGTATTTCTGTAGATCACAGACCAATTGCGCAACGAGGAGATATCGAAACCCCTCGTTGGTTGATTGAACAATCGGTTGCTGTCACATATCACCGCTACGGAAATCCCAATGGTGGCCCAAAGCCAATCTGCAAGGGCTTGAGTAAGTAACTTTCAACCCCAATTGTTAACCTCGAGTATTACTCCCGTTTAGCGGTGGCTTAACGTAAGTTAAATTCTTTAACTTACCTTTTCCCCATGAGCACACTCGATTTTGAGGGCAGAGAGATAATTGCCGCGCTGGAAGATCAATTCACGCCAGTCGTATCACTCAAAAATAAGGCAAAGCTCAGGATCCACAACGCGATTGTCTGCTCCTTCTTTACTGGAGATGATTACTATCGAAACCATGCAGCACGTCTGCAATCAAATCTCGAAGAGCTTGGTATTGCCTTTGAATTACGCCAGATCTCCAAGCGAGATGGGGAAGACTGGGCAGCAATTTGTCGTAAGAAGGTCGGATTTATAGCTGAGGTTTGCGCAGCTAACCCAGATAAGAAAGTTTTCTGGATCGATGTCGATTGCGAACTCTTCGGTATCCCTGACTTCATCCTTAATTCAACAGCCGACATCGTAGGTTTCCAAAGAGGATTTAGTACCCCAGCAAAGATTGGTTATGAAAATAGGGGACGCTTCTGGGAGCCATGCTTCTGGGGGATTAATACAACGTCTCAAGCACGCACAATGGTTCAAGCGGCAGCTGATTTTGAAGCCCGCGCAACAGTTCGAGCAACTGACGATTTCTTCTTTGAAGAGGCATGGCGGGCAGTATCACCAAATATGACATTTCAAATCATTCCTTCTAATTGCGCGGTAGATAAAGGCGCTGGAACCCTTGACGGCCACGAAGTCTTCTTCCGCTTTGGCTCAAGTGGTCAGGTTGAGAACTTCAAGAATAAAGTCGAACAACATAAAGGTAATTCAGTAAAGAAGAAGTTTAATTTAAAGCGACAGGTGCTTGAATTTGCAAAGTTAGTTGAAGAGAAGCTACCTGAAAACTTCTCGACAAAGCTCCGCCTTCTTGTTGATGCTTCAGGTATTACCGGTTTTCTGACCGGCAAGAAACATAACAATCTAAGCAACCAAACAATTAAAGAGTTGGTATTTGCGGCAAAGAGTGGAAATGCTTCAAAATACAATGAGGCACTTGCCCTCTTTAAGAGAAAAGTACTTCCTAATCGCTACGAGAGCGCTGCAATCAAGGTAGCTGCAAGCTTCTTGGCATACTCTGCAAAGCCAAGTACAGAAGAGGTCAACCTTTCGTGGTGGGAGAACCCGTATCCTGGAAATTATGGAGATTGGCTCACACCATTCATTATTAATCACTACACACAGAGCAGGATCATTTTCCAGGGTTTAACGACTCGAGCACCGAAGAAACATATGGTGAGCTTGGGCTCGGTTGGCAGATTTATCAAGAGTAACTCTGTTGTAGTTGGCACCGGTGTGAGCTCCTTTAAGCATGCGCTCAATCCGAAAGCCGATTATGTCTCTGTACGCGGACCACACACTGCAGATCTTCTCGTGCAATCAGGCGGACCAAAGATTGAGAACTTTGGCGACCCTGGAGTTGTACTTTCAAGAATTCTTCCATTTACACGTGGTGAAACAAATGGCCGTATTGCACTTGTAAGGCATTACACCCATCTACAAGCACCCGTAAAGCTTCCTAAGAATTTTGATGAACTATCTGTACAAATCTCGCATCCAAATGATGTCGTTGACTTTATTGAGAAGCTACATGAATATGACAGCGTAGTAACTAGTGCGATGCATGTGCTTATCACCTGCCAGAGCTATGGAATCCCTTGCGCACTCGTTGTATTTAAGGGATTTGAAGATTATGTCCACGGAGATGGAATCAAATATATTGATTACGCACTCGGTGCAGATGTTCAGGTAATTAGTCCTACTCCAATTAACCCGAAGTTGGATATGAAAGAGATTAAGCCGATTACATACGAAATCAGGGTGCCTGAACTTAAGATTTCAGAGGTCGAGATGTCAATCAAGGAAGGCTTGCGCCGACTTAGTCTTTAACTACTTAAGTCCTGCATTTGCTCGATCAAGATCTGCTTGAAAATCTACTTCCACTGCGAAGAGATCTGAGATATCGACTGGCTCTAATCGAATGCCCTTCTTTTCGATTGCTAGTTCTAGCCCACGCTCAAAGTAATCCTGTTCGCCACATGCCTGAAGTTGAGCGATGACATCTGCCTTCTCGTGGGCTGAGATGAAGTTGATTCCAACTGCCTCACCCAATGCGTTCTGCACGGTCTTTGAAAGTTCCTTGATAAAGCCCTCACCGTCTACTGTGTACTTTACTTCTTCTTCAGCTGTTGCTGATGTATTAACGCAGACGAAAGATTTCTCAGATTCGATACGAGATGCGACGCGTTCAAGAACTTTTGCATCGAATACGACATCGCCATTGAGCCACAAGACACCAGATTCTTGGCTTGCATTGAGCGCCTTCAATAAACTCTTTGATGTATTTGTTTGATCGTAAATTTCGTTATACACAAATGAAGCGTTTGGGTGAGCTTCAATAATCATTTCCAGTTTGAAACCAACGACAACTGTGATTCGCGCCTTGTCGCCAAAAACCTGTGAGACATTCTCCATCTGCTGCTGCATGATTGAACGACCATCAGATAGGACGGTGAGTGGCTTTGGCCAAGGCTTTCCTAAACGTGTACCCATGCCGGCTGCCAGAATTACAACTTGAATCGCCATCTCTACCTTCTTGACCTATCTATGTGCGAAAATCCCGCTTAAGCACGATAGATTACCTCTTATGAGTGAAAATCTCCGCACTTTTAGTGTCCATGCGGGCACCAAGATTTCTGAAATTCTAGATTCTTTTCAATCTGGCAACGAGGATCTCTTGCTTGTCGATGAATGTTCCGTAGTTACCCAACCGCACCTTGAATTACTTACAGATTATCCGCGAACAGTCACGACAGCTCTCGTCACGAAAGTAAAAAACGGACTTACTCGAACAAGCCAAGGACGTATCACTGGTGCGACTTCTGGTTATCACGAAGTCGGCCACGGAAACCACACCTTCTTAG
>JBILBB010000102.1:0-4161 GCA_044353955.1 Candidatus Planktophila sp.
TAGCAATTCTTGGTGATTCAGTGACAACAGATCACATTTCTCCAGCGGGAAATATCAAAGCTGACTCACCTGCAGGAAAGTACTTGGAAGCTAACGGCGTAGATCGCAAAGACTTTAACTCTTATGGCTCTCGCCGCGGAAATCACGAGGTAATGATTCGTGGAACCTTCGCAAATATTCGCCTCAAGAATCTACTTCTCGATGGAGTCGAAGGTGGCTTCACTCGTAACTTCATGGCAGATGGTGCGCAATCAACAATCTACGATGCTTCAGTTGCATACCAAGCAGCTGGAGTCGGTTTAGTTATTCTTGCTGGCAAAGAGTATGGATCAGGATCATCTCGAGATTGGGCTGCCAAGGGAACCGCGCTTCTCGGAGTCCGAGCAGTTATCGCCGAGAGCTTCGAGAGAATTCACCGTTCTAACTTGATCGGCATGGGAGTTCTCCCACTTCAATTTGTAGATGGACAGACGCCTCAATCACTTGGCATCAAGGGCGATGAAGTCTTCTCGATTACTGGAGTGACAGCCCTCAATGATGGAGGAATTCCAAAAGAGGTCACCGTTACAGCGGGCGATAAGTCCTTTAAGGCGAAGGTACGAATTGATACTCCAGGTGAGGCGGATTACTACCGCCACGGTGGAATCATGCAGTACGTGCTGCGCCAGCTTCGTGGCTAATCTAGACTGAGCAGATGCTTGAATCGATAAAGAGTCCCGAGGACCTTCATGGGCTCTCCTATGAGCAGCTCGAAGAGCTCAGCTCGGAGATTCGCCAATTCCTGATTACAAAGGTCTCTAAGACCGGTGGACATCTAGGACCAAACTTAGGCGTTGTCGAACTTACCCTTGCGATTCACAGAACTTTTGATTCACCGAAAGATGTTGTTCTCTTTGATACAGGCCATCAATCGTATGTTCATAAGATGATTACTGGTCGCGCAGATCAATTCGATGGCCTTCGCCAACGCGGCGGTATCGCTGGATATCCAAATCGTCGCGAGAGCGAACATGATGTTATTGAAAATTCACATGCATCAACTGCTCTTTCATGGGCAGATGGAATCTCACTCGGTTTCTCACTTACAAAGCAGCGCGATCGCCATGTAGTGGTTGTTGTTGGAGATGGTGCGCTCACTGGAGGAATGTCTTGGGAAGCTCTCAATAACATTGCAGCATCAAGCGATAGAAGTTTAACAATTATCGTTAATGATAATGAGCGTTCATATTCACCAACTATCGGCGGCCTAGCGACCTATCTTGCAACCCTTCGAGTAACTCGAGGTTATGAGAGATTCCTCGATTGGGGCAAGGAGATTCTTTCTCATACTCCAGTTGTCGGCGCCCCTATTTACGAGACTTTGCATGGAATGAAGAAGGGGATTAAAGATATCGTCGCCCCTCAAGGAATGTTTGAAGATTTAGGCTTGAAATATGTTGGGCCAATCGATGGACACAATATCGAAGCGATGGAACGTGCTCTAGAACAAGCTAAAGAGTTTGGCGAGCCAGTCCTTGTCCATGTCATTACTGAAAAAGGTAAGGGACATAAGCCAGCTGTTGCAGATGTTGCAGAGAAGTTCCATGCTGTCGGAGTTGTAGATCCTGAAACTGGCACTCCTCTTGGCAAATCATCTACAAGTTGGACAAATGTATTCTCAGAGGAACTCGTTGCACTCGGCAAAGAGCGTAAAGATATCGTTGCAATTACAGCTGCGATGCTTGGTCCAACTGGCTTAGATAAGTTCCAGAGCGAATTCCCGGAGCGAACAATCGATGTGGGTATTGCAGAGCAGCATGCAGTAACAAGCGCCGCAGGTTTAGCATTTGCAGGACTTCACCCGGTGATTGCCGTGTACTCAACATTCCTTAATCGCGCATTTGATCAATTGCTTTTGGATGTCGCCCTTCACAAGGCAGGAGTCACCTTTGTTTTAGATCGCGCAGGAATCACAGGTGATGATGGACCGTCTCATCATGGAATTTGGGATCTTGCTGTAACTGGCCTAGTTCCAACAATGCATGTTGCAGCACCTCGCGACGCCGCTCGACTTCGCGAGACTCTCCGCGAAGCAGTTGCAATAAATGATGCACCGACCGCAGTGAGGTTCCCAAAGGGCGCTGTGCAAGGTGATATCCCAGCATTTGAAAGACGAGATGGAGTCGATGTTCTTTATCGCGGAGAAAGCGCCGACGTATTGTTAATCAGCATTGGTTCAATGGCATCAATAGCCGTGGAAGCTGCTTCGCAGGCTTATCGCGAAGGAGTTGGCGTCACCGTTATTGATCCTCGTTGGGTAAAGCCACTTCCAGCATCGCTTATTTCAATGGTAGATCGCTACAAGAGCGTTGTCGTTCTAGAAGATGGAATTAAGCACGGCGGAATAGCTAGCGCAATCTCAGAGCAGTGCAGAGAGGCTGGGCTCAATATTGCGATTCACAGCATCGGAGTTCCACTTGAGTTTATCGAGCACTCAAAGCGCTCAGAGATTCTTGAAGATTTAGGAATTACTGCTCAGAAGATTTCACGCGACATCGTCGAATGGAACTCTACTGTGGAAGAGATGCAATTCCCGGAGCGTGAAAA
This sequence comes from Candidatus Planktophila sp., assembly GCA_044353955.1. Classification (GTDB taxonomy): domain Bacteria; phylum Actinomycetota; class Actinomycetes; order Nanopelagicales; family Nanopelagicaceae; genus Planktophila. The sequence goes on from JBILBB010000102.1 coordinate 2,587, forward strand.
CGCTGACCACAAACCGATTCGCTAATTCCTTCGCGATCTAAGAACGGCAAGATTCCACCAAGGTGCATCGGCCATCCGGCGCCCATCAACATACAGAGATCAATCTCCGCAGGAGTTGAGACGACGCCTTCATCGAGCATCATGCGAGCCTCTTCTGCAAGTGCCTTCAGTGCGCGTAGACGAACTTCTTCCGCTGTAGATGGCGTTGTTCCCTTATGCACGAGTGCTAGAGCTGCAGGGTTTGCAGTGAACTTTCCATCTTCGCCCTTGATGTAGAAAGTCTTTACACCTTCTTTGACCATCGCTTGCATCGTAGGGGAGATGCGATAGCGAGGACCGAGGTTTGCATTGAGAGTCTCTGAAACGTGCAGTGCAACACCAGGACCTACGAGGCCAAGGAGTTCAAAGGGAGACATTGGAAAACCGATACTGCGCATTGCATTATCGGCAACCTGCGGATCAGTTCCTTCATCAACGGCATCGGTGATCTCGCCCATGAAGCGAGTAAGAAGTCGATTAACGACAAATCCTGGAGCATCCTTACAGATGATCATCGTCTTCTTAAGTTCCTTACCGATATTGACTGCAGTTGCAGTAGTTGCATCATCTGTCTTGGAAGTTCTGGCAACTTCGAGTAAAGGCATGATGGCGACAGGGTTGAAGAAGTGGAATCCCACGACGCGTTCAGGGTGTTCTAACCCTTGGCTCATAGCCTCAACAGAGAGTGAAGAAGTATTTGTCGCAAGGACGCATTCTGGTCCAACAATCTTCTCCAGTTTCTTAAAGAGCTCTTGCTTAAGAGATAGCTCTTCGAATATTGCTTCGATAACGAAGTCGCAACCAGCAAAGACCTGCTGATCAGATGATCCGCTAATCAAAAGCGATAGGCGTCCAGCAGATTCAGCGCTCATGCGCTTCTTCTCAACTAACTTCGCAAGTTCATTCTTAACCCAAGCCACACCTTTATCAGCACGTTCTTGATCGATATCTGTCATGACGACAGGGCATTTGAGATTACGAAGAAGCAAGAGAGCCAATTGGGATGCCATCAATCCTGCTCCGACAACTCCTACGCGGGCAACCTTTCTGCCGAGTGCTGGCTTTGGAGCACCTTCAACTTTTTTGCGCTTCTTCTGAATAACATTAAATGCATAGAGAGAGGCTCGAAGAGGATCAGACATTGTCAGATCAGCAAGTGCAACATCTTCAGCATCAAAACCTGCACCGCGAGTATTGCTCTTTGCAGCGGCCATAAGTTCCAGCGCCTTTGTAGGAGATGCTAACTCTGCTCCACCGTACTTCTTAAGTGCTGCAGCGCGGCCTGCAGCAAGTGCTGAATCCCATGCAGGGTCGGATGAGTAATCTTTACGTTCCACCTTGACTGATCCGTTTAGGACACCTGCTGCAAATGCAACAGATCTTTCAAGGAAGTCAGCTGGTTCATAGACCGCATCTACAACGCCAAGTGCGAGAGCATCTTTAGCCTTCATCATCGTGTTGTTATTGAGTGAATTTCCAATGATGACCTGTACTGCACGTTCTGGTCCAATGAGTTTTGGAAGAATGGTTGCTCCA
>JBILBB010000103.1:0-4156 GCA_044353955.1 Candidatus Planktophila sp.
TCAACTGATCTGCAACCTTTACATCTTGAGTTCCCTTAGTTCCAGCTGCACCTGCGAGCTTTGTAGCATCGTTGAAGAGTGAGTGAAGTTGTGGGTATGCCTCAAAGTGTGGAGCCTTGAAGTAATCAGTCCAGAGAACCCAGAGGTGCTCCTTTACCTGATGTGAACGCTCTTCTTTAATTGCAACAGAACGTGAGCGGAAATCTGCATCTGGATTAGCTGCATATTTCTCCATGCAAGCCTTAACTGAGAGAGCCTCAATCTTCGCTTGTGCTGGATCGTAGACACCGCATGGAAGATCGCAGTGTGCGTGAACAGTTACCTTAGGTGTTAGAAAGTTTCTCATGTGAACCAGCGTACTCCAACGCCCACGGGTGCGCATCCTCGAGGAAACTCTTTAGGATTACCGACATGGCCAAGCACTCAACCGTTCTCGTTGATGGAAATTCAATGGTCCCCACATATAACCCAGGGGATTGGTTGATGGCCCGATGGGGAGATTACTCCGTCAGCGGTTTCTCGCTCTTCCGAAATAAAGTTCGAGTCGGTGACGCCGTTGTAGTTGAGCGCGCAGAACAGCCTGGGGTCTTCTACATCAAGCGAATTTCAGAGATTGATTTAGCCACAGAGAAATATCCAAAGATCTATGTCTTAAGTGATAACCCTGAAGGAACAGATTCACGTACGTGGGGGTGGTTACCACTTCACTATGTGAAGGCGCGGGTCGAGTTCAGGGTCAAGAAGAAGAAAGTTAAGCGAGGCTAGCTAACTTATCTTTCACTGCAATTGCAGAAGGGTTAGTTAGTGCAACACCATCTGAGAAGAGAAGTGTTGGAACAACGCGATTGCCGCCATTTACCTCTTCAACAAAGCCGGCATATTCAATCTCTTCTTCAACGTTGATCTCGCGGAAAGTTATTCCGATTTCACCGAGTTGGCTCTTAAGGCGCTTGCAGTATCCGCACCATTCAGTGCTGAACATGACAAACTCTTGTCCAGATAGTCCGAGTGAATCTTTGATTGGTGATTCACTCATCGGGTGAAGGCCTCATCCATTAACGCCTTTGCCTCATCCTCATGCAAGTGATGGCTACCAGTTGCAGGAGATGCTGATGCGCGACGTGAAATTCTGCGAAGAACTCGTGAATCAACGCCAGTTCCACCGATTGATTCTGTTGTACTCAATGCAACGTGTGGCCATGCACCTTGGTTGGCAGGCTCATCTTGAACCCAGAGAAGGTTGGCATTTGGATGCTTCTTCGCTTCAACTTCCATCTGCGCAATTGGCAGTGGATATAAGCGCTCTACGCGAACAATCGCAGTGCTGCTGTCATTGAGACGTGCACGCTCTGCAACGAGGTCGTGATAAATCTTTCCTGAGCAGAAGATCAGACGTGATGCGTTATTTACTGTTGTATCACCGATAACTGGAAGGAATGTTCCAGATGTGAAATCACTGATTGATGATGCTGCAGCCTTAAGGCGCAACATTGATTTAGGTGTAAAGACAACCATTGGACGGCGCTTTGGATTTGCTGCGTGGAAGCGGAGCAAGTGGAAGTAAGAAGCCGGTGTAGATGGCTGTGCGACAGTCATATTCTTCTCGGCACAGAGGGCTAAGAAGCGCTCAATTCGTGCTGATGAGTGATCTGGTCCTTGTCCTTCATATCCATGTGGAAGAAGAAGTACAACAGAAGAACGCTCGCCCCACTTTTGAAGAGCTGAAGAGATAAATTCATCGACAACAGTCTGTGCACCATTTGCGAAGTCTCCGAATTGGCCTTCCCAAAGCACGAGCGCTTCTTCACGAACAACTGAGTATCCGTATTCAAAGCCCATCGCTGCATATTCGCTCAAGAGAGAGTCAATAACGAAGAATTGATTTGCATCAGAGATTAGCGAACGAAGTGGTGTCCACTCGTTGCCATTCTCCTTATCGATAATGACTGCATGGCGGTTTGAGAATGTTCCGCGGCGTGAATCCTGACCTGCAAGGCGAACTGGGCGTCCTTCTTTCAGAAGTGAACCGAATGCAAGCATTTCACCAGTTGACCAGTCGATGGTTCCATCGTTGATGGACTCTGCACGCTTCTGAAGCTGCGGAAGTAACTTCGGATGAATATTAAATCCTTCTGGAATTGCAACCTGTGTTGCTGCAATCTCGCGAATAAGTTGCTCCGAGATAAATGTAGGAACATCTTCTGCATTAGGAACAGCAGGAACTACGAAGTTTGGATCGCTATGTTCCTCGTAATTTGCAACGGATGCGAAGACTTCTTCAAGCTGGGCCTGGTAATCGCGTGCAATCTCTTCAGCCTCTGCAGGAGTGATATCTCCGCGGCCAACGAGTGCATCTGTGTAAAGAGTACGAGTTGTGCGCTTTGCATCGATGAGCTTGTACATCAGCGGCTGAGTAAAACTTGGCTCGTCACCTTCATTGTGGCCGCGACGTCGGTAGCAGACCATATCGATGACGACGTCCTTATTAAATTCTTGACGGTATTCGAAAGCTAAACGAGCAACGCGCACACACGCTTCTGGATCATCACCGTTTACGTGGAATACAGGAGCCTCAATCAACTTCGCAACATCTGTTGAGTAACGTGATGTACGTGATGAATGTGGTGAAGTTGTAAATCCAACTTGGTTATTTACAACGATATGGATTGTTCCACCTGTGCGATATCCCGGAAGTTGCGATAGCTGCAGAACTTCAGCGTTGACGCCTTGTCCTGCAAATGATGCATCTCCGTGGAGAAGGATTGGAAGAACTGTGTATGAACCCTTTGTATTGAGGCGATCCTGCTTTGCGCGAACGATGCCTTCAAGAACTGGGTTAACCGCTTCAAGGTGTGAAGGGTTAGCAGCCAAGTAAATCTTTGTTGTGGCACCTGACTCTGCGGTGAAAATTCCTTCAGTACCTAAGTGGTACTTCACATCGCCTGAACCATGTACTTGGTTCTCTGCGTAGTGGCCTTGGAACTCCTGGAAGATCTGGCCCACAGATTTACCTGCGATATTTGCAAGCATATTGAGACGCCCACGGTGAGGCATACCGATACAGACTTCATCAAGACCACTTTCAGCAGCTGCTGAAACGATTGCATCTGTAAGTGGAATTACAGATTCGCCACCTTCGAGTGAGAAGCGCTTCTGTCCCACAAACTTAGTCTGCAAGAATGATTCAAATGCTTCTGCGCTATTGAGTTTGCGCAAGATACGAAGTTGTTCTTCGCGTGCAGGAATTCCTGATACGCCTTCAACTTTCTCTTGAACCCACTTACGTTCTGCAGGACTTGAGATGTGCATGTACTCAATACCAACTGAGCGGCAGTATGCATCACGCAAGATCCCAAGAATCTTACGAAGTGGAAGGAAGGTCTTTCCACCGAATCCACCTGTCGCGAATTCGCGATCGAGATCCCAGAGAGTAAGTCCGTGGGTACGAACATCGAGATCTGGATGGTTGCGCTGCATATAAACAAGTGGATCGATATCTGCCATGAGGTGGCCCCATGTGCGATATGCGTGAATCAACTGTTGAACGCGAGCTGTCTTATCAATCTCTTCATCTTTTGTAACAGCAAAGTCTGGAGCCCAGCGGATTGGCTCGTAAGGAATACGAAGTGCAGTAAAGATCTCATCGTAGAAACCATCTGCGCCAAGGAGAAGTTCATGAATACGACGAAGGAAATCACCTGATTGCGCACCCTGAATAACGCGGTGATCGTATGTGCTTGTCAGCGTGATGACTTTGCTGACTGCCATACGTGCAAGAGTCTCTTCACTTGCGCCCTGGAACTCTGCTGGGTAATCCATTGCGCCAACACCAATAATCAAGCCTTGGTTCTGTACAAGACGTGGAACAGAGTGAACAGTTCCGATAGTTCCTGGATTTGTCAGCGAGACAGTTGTTCCAGCGTAATCTTCAACTGTCAGAGTTCCGGCGCGAGCCTTCTTTACAATCTCTTCATAAGCAACCCAGAACTGACCAAATTCAAGTGCTTCGCAACCCTTGATTGATGGAACCAAGAGCTGACGAGATCCATCTGGCTTTGCTAAATCGATAGCGATACCAAGGTTGATGTGATCTGGTGTGCCGAGCGCAGGCTTTCCATCGAGTTCGCCGTAGAAGGCATTCATCTCTGGCATTGCA
>JBILBB010000165.1:0-4133 GCA_044353955.1 Candidatus Planktophila sp.
CATTAAGACCTTATCGAGAATTTCATATTCTGGAAGAGAATCAGAATCTTTCTGGTCAGGGCGAAGTTCGGCACTTGGCGCCTTAGTAATTGAATTCTCTGGAATCGGAGGCGTCTGCCCTGCCGCAATTGCAGCTTGATTGCGCCAATTGGAAAGCGCCCAGACATCGACCTTGTAGATATCTTTTATTGGCGCATATCCACCGACGGCATCGCCATACAAAGTTGAATATCCGCAGGCAAGTTCAGATTTATTTCCAGTAGCTAGAACGAGATGGCCTTCTTGGTTTGAGATTCCCATCAGAGTTGTGCCGCGAACACGCGCCTGGAGATTCTCTTCTGCCAAACCGGTGAGCTCTACCTCTTTACGGAAGGCATCAACCATTGACTGAATTTCGACAACGCGGAAACCAATGCTGGTGCGCTCCGCCATATCTTTAGCATCAGCAATGGAATGTTCTGATGAATACTTACTTGGCATCGCAACGGCATGTACCCGGTCAGAGCCAAGGGCATCAATAGCCAGGGCTGTAACTAGCGCTGAATCAATTCCGCCAGAGAGGCCAACGAGTACTGATGTAAATCCATTCTTAGAAACATAGTCGCGAAGACCAACAACAATCGCGTTCCAGATCTCTTCCTCATCACCTAGGCGATGTGCAATTCCAGGAATCAAGGCTTTCTCAATCACAACGGGTATTTCAGAGATAACAACATCAGGTTTTGAAGTTCCAACTTCGACATCAATATCGACCAGCATCACGCCATCTTCAAATTGTGGAGCGCGAGCAATGACTGCACCTGCATGATCGACAACGATGCTGTCGCCATCAAAGACAAGGTCATCTTGACCGCCTGTCATATTTACATAGACCAGTGGCGCCTTCGCTTCGCGAGCGCGCTTAGTAACCAAGGCAAGGCGCACATCATCCTTATTTCGTTCGAAAGGTGAACCATTAGGAACAAGAACTAGTCCCGGATTTCGCGCAGCAAGTTGTGCAGTAATTCCTCCATCAATCCAGAGGTCTTCGCAGATTGCTATTCCGACATCGACTCCGTGAATGCGCACCACCAGTGTCGAACTTCCCGCCTTGAAGTTTCGATACTCATCAAAGACGCCGTAATTAGGTAGGTGACACTTTGCATAACGCGCTTTGACTTCCCCACCGCTGATGACCGCCACCATATTCTGTGGCTTTCCATCTACCTGATCGAGATAACCAACGATGCTGACTATCTCGCTATCAAGTTGGGTAGCTAGCGCTGCGAGCGCCTTCTTGCTGCCATCCTGAAATGATGGGCGGAGCGCTAAATCTTCAACGGGATAACCGGTCAGAACCATCTCTGGAAATACGACGATATGGGCGCCGCCATCTTTTGCCGCCTTAGCGGATTCGATGATCAAGGCAGCGTTAGCAGCGAGATCTCCCACGGTGGGGTTGATCTGCGCGAGCGCTACTCTCAACTTTCCTTTACTGGACTTCCCATTTCCCGACTTCATTGTTCAAGAGTATCGGGAGTACGATTTGTGTCGACCCGGGGACCACGCCAAGTGGCTTCGAGGCAGGAGATAAATATGAGTACAACCCTGTATGGCGGGGCGTCCCATCGTCGCGTCACCATTCTTGATCTACGCGATGCCAAGGTCCGTGGTGAGAAATGGCCGATGCTCACCAGCTACGAACAGATGACAGCATCGATCTTTGATGAAGCTGGCATCCCCGTACTTCTTGTCGGCGATAGCGCCGGAAATAATTTCTTAGGTGAAGAGAACACAATCCCTGTAACGGTCGATGAATTGATTCCACTGACCCGAGCAGTTGTACGTGGGTCACAGCGCGCCATGGTTGTCGCAGACCTTCCCTTCGGTTCTTATGAATCTTCGCCCGAACAAGCACTTGCAACATCGACTCGCTTCTTTAAGGAAGCTGGAGCAATGGCGGTCAAGATTGAAGGTGCACACCTTGCAACTGTGCAGAAGTTAACCTCAACTGGAATTCCTGTTATGGGCCACCTAGGCCTCACCCCGCAATCACTTCATCAACTGGGCGGCTATAAAGTGCAGGGCCGTACCGATGGCGATGCTGTATTGGAAGCGGCGCTCGCTCTGGAGAAAGCTGGCGTCTTTGCCATCGTTCTGGAACTGGTCCCAGCAGAACTTGCTGCGAAAATCACCGAAGCTCTCTCCATTCCTACGATCGGAATCGGTGCAGGAGCTGCATGCGATGCCCAGGTATTGGTCTGGACAGATATGGCTGGATTTACGGCAAAGCCACCAAAGCTTGCAAAGGCATATCGAAATATGCGAGCGGACCTGTTGGCCGCCACTCAAGAATTCGCGGAGGAAGTTCGATCCGGGAGTTTTCCAACAGAGGTCCAGACTTTCCACTAGTTTTATCAGGTGGCAAAGTTTGCAATCGACCTAACTCCGCTCAAAAAGTACCCAGATTTTCGAAATCTCTGGACTGCTGGGCTGATTTCCTACATGGGATCGATGATCACCTATGTTGCAATGCCATTTCAACTCAAAGAGATCACAAATTCCTACCTTGCAGTAGGTCTACTCGGCGCCGTTGAAATCATTCCGCTCATTCTCTTCGGACTCTACGGCGGCGTACTCGCCGATTCAGTGGACCGAAAGAAGATGGTCTGGGCGACAGAGGCTGGCGCCTTGATTCTGGTCGCAATATTGCTCGCCAACTCTTGGCTTTGGGAGCCGAAGGTCTCGGTCATCTATATCGTCGCCGGACTCTTTGCAATGGTCAGCGGATTACAGCGACCAAGTATGGATTCAATTCTGCCAAGGCTGGTCAGCCATGAAGATCTACCTGCAGCAAGTGCTCTCTTAAGTTTGCGCTGGCAGTTAGGGGTCATTGTTGGGCCGACAATTGGCGGAATTATCTTCTCAACATTCTCAGTGTCGGTGGGTTATGGATTAGATATTGCAACCTTCTTAGTTTCCTTGGTTTTTCTTGCAATGGTCAAGAATGTACCTGCTTTGAAAGAGGCCGAAAAGCCATCTCTGGCAGCGTTATTTGATGGTGTTAAGTATGCATTTAGTCGCCAAGATTTAATCGGAACTTACGTTATTGATCTCGCTGCAATGACACTTGCAATGCCGCTTGCTCTCTATCCATTCTGGGCCGACGAATTAAATGCGCCTTGGGCCCTTGGTCTCTTCTATGCAGCGATAACAGTTGGCTCCGTCATCGTCACTCTGACATCTGGATGGACTCGAACCTATCGATTCCATGGCCGCGCCGTAATTCTGGCCGCGATGGGATGGGGGCTTGCGATTGCAGCTGCCGGTCTCAGCAACTCTTTGATCCTCGTCCTTCTCTTTCTGACAATCGCTGGGGCCTCTGACATGGTCAGCGCCCTCTTCCGCGGAAATATTTGGAACCAAACAATCCCCGATTCACTTCGCGGAAGACTTGCCGGTATCGAATTACTTTCCTATTCAGTAGGTCCGTTGGCCGGTCAACTTCGCGCAGCTTCGATGGCAGCTGCTACTTCACTTAGCTTTTCGGTAACTTCTGGCGGCCTTTTATGTGTCGCTGTGGTCGGAATTTTGGCGATTTTCTTGCCGAAAATGTGGAAATATGACGTTGAAACGAACGAATTTGCCGTTCAGGAGCGAAATTTGAGAAAAAATCTCGAAAATTCTTGATATCAAGGAAAGATTTTCCCTAAAAACGGATTTCAGAATTGCGAACTGCATAAAAATATAAAAAAAATAATTAGCGACACGCACTGAAATATTTCTCACTATGTAGTGGTATTTCCTTCCAAATTCAGTCACACTTATCCACGAAACAGGTTTGGGTGACGGATCCGAACCCTTCCGATTAGGAGATAAACACATGGCTGCAGCTAAGAAATCTGCTCCAAAGAAGCGCAAGAAGGCAGCTGCAACAGCAGCACCTAAGAAGCGTCGTAAGAAGGCTGCTGCAACAGCAGCACCTAAGAAGCGTCGTAAGAAGGCAGCTGCTAAGAAGGCTGCTCCAAAGCGTCGTAAGAAGGCAGCTGCTAAGAAGGCTGCTCCAAAGCGTCGTAAGAAGGCAGCTGCTAAGAAGGCTGCTCCAAAGCGTCGTAAGAAGGCAGCTGCTAAGAAGGCTGCTCCAAAGCGTCGTA
>JBILBB010000009.1:0-15029 GCA_044353955.1 Candidatus Planktophila sp.
CTATAAGTACGAGATGAATGACTTTATCGATAAGAATATTGATTCACCTTTCAACCTCTTAACTCCCAACCTTGCAAAGCTCATTGCCCTTGGTGGATTTAGGCATCTACAGCCGAAGGTCAATCAATACCTCAAGGACCCACGTCTTCAGAGGGTGTACTCATTCCAAGCGATGTATGCAGGTGTGAGCCCTCAGCAAGCGCTAGCGATCTACGCAGTTATTGCATATATGGATTCTGTAAATGGTGTCTTCTTCCCCAAGGGTGGAATGCACGCAGTTCCTCGAGCGCTTGCGGCAGCAGCGACAAAGCATGGCGTTGAATTTAAATACAACACAACGGTTACGGGACTGGATAAGCAGAACGGTCGCGTTAAGGCAGTTCTTACCGATACCGGCGAACGTATTGAATGTGACGTTGTTGTCATGAATCCAGATCTGCCAGTTGTTTGGCGTGATTTGCTTGGTAAGACGCCACTAAATATCAAGCGTCTTAACTACTCTCCATCATGCGTCACTCTCTTAGTTGGTTCATCTAAGAAATATGACCATATCGCTCACCACAATATTCACTTTGGTGAATCATGGGATGGCGTCTTTGACGAGCTCATCGAGAAGAAGCAGCTTATGTCTGATCCGTCCGTATTGGTAACTGTTCCAACTCATGATGATGCAAGCCTTGCACCTGCTGGAAAGCAGTCGTATTACGTGCTCTTCCCAACTCCTAACTTGACTGCAGATATCGACTGGAAGAAGCAAGCTGGTCCATATCGTGATTCCATGATTAAGACTCTCGAAGATCGCGGGTACACCGGCTTTGGTGATGCAATTGAAACAGAAGTTATGACAACACCTCTTGATTGGCAGGCACAAGGCATGGAGCAAGGTGCGCCTTTTGCAAGTGCGCACACCTTCTTCCAAACAGGTCCATTTAGACCACGCAATATGGCGGCAGGATTTGAGAACGTTGTCTTTGCAGGTTCCGGAACACAACCTGGTGTTGGAGTTCCAATGGTACTTATCTCAGGACGCCTGGCTGCAGAACGAATTGTGGGTCCGGTTAAGTAAATGGATCAAGCGTTACAAGAGTCGTATCAAGAGTGCAAGAGACTTAACTCTCTGCATGGCAAGACGTACTATCTTGCGACTCTTCTGCTTCCAAAGAATAAGAGACCATATGTCCACGCTCTCTATGGTTTTGCCCGATATGCAGATGAGATTGTTGATGATCTTGCATCAACGCTATCGCCACAAGAGAAGGCCGATGCGCTTCGTAGTTGGAGCACTGGGGTTTTGGAAGACCTAAAAAAGGGAACAAGTACAGACCACATTGGTCGCGCACTTGTAGATACCGCTCGAAAGTTTGATATCCCCCACCAACATTTTGTGGATTTCTTGCACTCAATGGAGATGGATCTAACAGTCACGGAATACCAGGACTACGACGCTCTCCTTGAATATGTCTACGGTTCCGCTGCAGTCATAGGCCTTGAGATGGTTCCTGTATTGGGTTATTCAGATCAACGAGCATTTGAAGCAGCGAAGAAGTTGGGAATCGCATTTCAACTGGCGAACTTCATCCGCGATGTCAGCGAAGATCTAGACCGTGGTCGCGTTTATCTGCCGCTTGATGAACTTGCTCGCTTTGGGGTCAATCGTGCGATGCTTGAACGCAGAGTTTTGACACCTGAAATTGTTGAAGCTCTCAAGTTCCAAATCGCGCGAGTTCGCTCGCTTCAAGATGAGGCAGATGTAGGTATCGCATATCTTGATAAGACATCTCGCCCATGCATCCGAGCAGCAAGTGAGCTCTACTGTGGAATCGTTGATGAGGTTGAAGCGATTGGGTATGACGTATTTAATAAGCGAGCAAAGACATCCACTGGACGTCGTGCTCGTGTGGCAGGTGCGGCGTATCTGCAGGCAATAGCTGCGCGTATTCGCTAAAGTAGTAGCAACGGGAGCCAAGGTGGCTGAGAGGACTTCATAGAAGTCGACCGTCTGACTGGTCCGGTAATGCGGATCTAGAAATTGAGGTTCATTAATGTTCTCCACATTTTTCACTGCATGGGGCTATGAAGTTTCCTATCTCGAATTCATCGCATCGATAGCTTCATTAATCGGAGTCACTCTAGGAATTACTGGCAAGAGAATCACCTGGCCATGGTGGGCGCTCAGTAGCGCACTCTATGGAGTCTTCTTTCTTCAGTACGACTTGTTTGCTAGTGCGGCTCTCCAAATCATCTTCATCATCGCAGCAATTCTCGGTTGGTTTGGGTGGGAGCCAACAGGTGCAAAACCTGGGCCACTTTCAGGAAAGTATCGAATTGCAACAGTTGCATCCATACTTCTTGCGACGTTAGCACTCGCTCCAGTACTGAAATACTTAGGTGCAGCATCCACATACGTTGATGCAATTCTCTTCTTTGGAAGCTTCGCCGCACAAATGTTGATGGTCTATGAGAAGTATGAGAGCTGGTTGCTCTGGCTTATTGTTGATATGGGTTATGTGGCCCTTTATGCATCACAGGGACTTCTCTTCACTACACTGCTCTATGCTCTCTTTACAGTGCTAGCAGCGCTCGGATGGAGTAAATGGTATGCAGCTCACCGCAGCGCTCTTAGATCTCTGTAAAGGCAACGCTAAATCCGTCATAGCAATTGACGGACCTGCAGGTGCCGGCAAAACAACTCTTGCCGGCAACTTAGCGCTAGCGCTCTCTCAAGATATCTCCGTGCACGTAATTCATATGGATGATTTATATGATGGTTGGGATAACGCCCTAGGGCCTCAACTCTCGGAGACCCTTCACCATATTGTGGAAACTCATAAATCTGGAAAAGAGGTTTCATTCTCTCGTTACAACTGGGCAGAAACTTCCTTTACGGATGCGCACGCTATTCCTGCAGCCGACCTCATAATTCTTGAAGGCGTAGGCAGTGGCCAGGGCGCAATTCGAGATGAGTTAGCTGCTCTGATCTGGATTGATATCGATCACTCTCTCGGATTAGAGAGAGTGATTTCACGCGATGGGCAATCAATAAAAGCGCAGATGCAGAAGTGGCTTGCACAACAAGAGCAACACTTTGCCCGTGAAGGTACTCAGAACGCAGCCGATTTCATACTGACTACATAGAATTCGGTATATGTCTGACCTGACCGGCGAGCTTATTGATGGGCGATATCAGCTCATCCGCCAGATGGCCAACGGTGGAATGGCGAGCATCTACGAGGCCCTTGATACTCGACTTGATCGAAAAGTTGCCGTCAAGATCATGCATGCCCACCTTGCTCAAGATGAACAATTTGTAGAGAGATTTATTCGAGAAGCAAAAGCTGCTGCAGCCTTATCGCACCCCAATATCGTTGCGGTGCAAGATCAAGGATGGAACCAGAGCGGAACTCCAGCAATCTTCCTTGTCATGGAGATGATTGAAGGCCACACACTTCGCGACTATCTCAATGAGCAAGGAAAACTTTCAATTAACGATGGTGTGAAATTCCTTCTGCCAGTCTTAAGTGCTCTCGGAGCTGCTCATAAATTGGGAATTGTTCACCGCGATATAAAACCTGAAAACATCTTGATCTCTAAAGAAGGTCGCGTAAAGATTGCAGACTTTGGCTTAGCTAAGGGTCCACTTCTTGGCTCAACTATGACCGCAGAATCTAGCGTCATTCTAGGTAGCGTCTCTTATCTCTCCCCCGAACAAGTACAGCGCGGGATTGCAGATTCACGGAGCGATGTTTACTCCATTGGCATTACAGCCTTTGAAATCTTCACTGGCAAGAAACCTTTTGAGGGCGCTGAACCAATTCAGATTGCATATATGCATGTCAATAATCGTGTTCCACGAATCAGCGAACTTGTCTCTGGAGTTCCAAAGGCCCTGGATGACCTCATCTATCGAGCTACTAGTTCAGATCCCGATCAGAGGCCCCGCGATGCTTCCGTCTTTCACCAAGAACTACTTGCTCTCAATCCCCAAAAGAAACAGATGAGCCTTGAACTCGATATTCCAATTGCGCCGATGCGACCTAAGAAAGAAAGTAAATCCTTGAGAAAAAAGATTAAAGAGGTGACTGGAAGTATTCCTGTTCCCCAGAGTAAAGAGAGCACCGCTCAAGTTACGAAGCGAAAGAAGACAAGTAAGCGCGTTCGTCGAAATAGATGGATCGCTCTCATTCTCGCAGTGTCGGTTGGAGTATTTGGCTGGTATGCACTTATTGGACCTGGGTCACGCGTAGTGGTTCCATCGACAGTTGGTGCGACGCAGAGCGAAGCAAAGGGAGCTCTTGATCTTCTCGGTCTTACCTTTATCGTTCTCGAGAAGCGATATAGCGAAGATATCCCCGAGGGCTCCATCATTGAATCAAGCCCAGCAGCTGGAAAGCGGGTTGAACAAGGCGGCAATATCAATCTCATTATTTCAAAAGGCCCAGAGCGATATCTGATTCCTCAATTGGTGGGACTTAAGCCAGCTGCTGCAAAGAATTTAATCGGAAAATTCCCAATCTCAATTCAGCCAATAGTTGAAGAGTTCAGTGCTCAAATTCCAAAGGGATATGTCATCGGATCAAATCCAGCCGCTGGAGAAAAGGTCAAGAGAAATTCCAGAGTGGTAATCATCGTCTCTAAAGGAATTGAACAAGTTGCCGTTACATCATATGTTGGCAAAAGTGCAGAACAAGCTCTCAATGAATTAACTGAAGCTGGCTTTGATGTGAACTCAAAGTACGACTTCAGCGAAACAAGACTTCTGGGTGAAGTAATCTCTCAGAGCCCTGAAGGTGGAAAGAGCGCAGATCTTGGATCAAAGATTGAGCTACTTGTCTCTAAGGGTTCTCAATTTGCTTATATTCCAAATATCTTCTCCATTGACGAAGCAAAAGCTGTTCAAACGCTGAAGGATTTAGGTTTGAAGGTAACGGTGAAGAAGATTGGCAAGAAGGCGATTAAGAAGGTAACAAATGTCGTACCAAAGGTTGGAAGTAAGGTAAAACGTGGCAGTACTGTGACCATCACAGTAGGGTAAGCGAATGAAAAAACCACGTATCGGTGCCCATACTCCAACATCAGGAGGAATGGCTAAGCGCTCCATTGCTTATGCTGAACTTACTGGCGCCGAAGCGATTCAGGTCTTTACTTCAAATCCTCGTGGATGGGCGATGCCTGAGACAAACCATGAAGCTGATGCTCTCTTTCGCGAGAAAGCTGCAGCGCTTGATCTTGAAACATATGTTCACGCACCGTTTCTTATCAATTTAGGTTCACCTACTGAAGGCACATATAAGAATTCACTCGCCTCAACTGAGTATTCGCTTAAGCGCGGAAAAGAGATCGGTGCGTTAGGCGTTGTTGTTCACACCGGCTCCGCTGTCAATGAAGATTTTATCGATAAGGCGTGGAAGCAAATCAATAAGGGCATGATGCCGATCCTTGAAGCTCTCACAGATGATGCGCCCTACCTCTTGCTTGAACCAACTGCAGGGCAAGGTCAATCACTTGTGAAGCGACTTGAAGATCTTGAGCACTACCTCAAAGCTCTTGAGTACCATCCAAAGGTTGGTATCTGCCTAGATACCTGCCATGTCTTTGCAGCAGGCCATGACATCGCCAAGAAAGGTGGCATGAAAGAGACTCTCGACCTTCTCGTTGAAGTCGCTGGTGCAGAGCGCATCCAATTGATTCACGCCAATGATTCGATGGATGTATGTGGCGCTCTTAAGGACCGCCATCAAAATATCGGCGAAGGATTTATCGGAGTCGACCCCTTTAAAGAGTTGATGAAACATCCAGCAGTTGCCAATGCACCTTTGATTCTTGAGACTCCAGGTATGGAGCCAGAACACGGAGCAGAGATTGCGCTCCTGAAGAAATTGCGTGGATGAGTTCCGCTCACGCACTTCGTTTACGCCTTGCTCCTTGGGCGTTACTTCTTGTCTCGGCATCTTGGGGACTTGCATTTGTTGTCATGAAAGATGCCATCGAGCGACAGAGCGTCAATAGCTTCCTCTTCTCTCGTTTCTCACTCGCTGTTCTTGTCATGCTCTTGATTAAGCCTTCGGTAGTGAAGACAATCAATGGTGAAGTACTACGAAAAGGATTTATCGCCGGTCTCTTTCTTGCAGCTGGTTACATTCTTCAAACATTGGGATTAGCACTTACGGGTGCAGCCATCACCGGATTTATTACCGGCTTGTACATCGTGGCAACTCCTCTGCTTGCCTCTCTTCTTCTCAAGGAGCGAGTTACAAGATTTACATGGGGTTGCGTTGGAATTGCGACAGTAGGACTTGCTCTTCTCTCCCTCAAAGGCTGGAGCCTTGGATTCGGCGAGTTCCTGGTTTTCTTATGTGCCATCGCATTTGCCGCACACATCATCGCCTTAAGTCGCTGGAGCAACGGCCTCGATGCTTATGCAATGACAATTGTGCAGCTGGCAACGTGTGCACTTGCAACGGGAGTTATCTCATTCGCTCAAGGATATGAAGCACCACCTGATGCAACTGGCTGGTGGGTAGTTATCTACACAGCCGTGGTCTGTACCGCTGTCGCATTCGTTGTTCAGACCTGGTCGCAGGCTCATATTTCAGCAACGAAGGTTGCAGTAATCCTCACAGCAGAAGTTGTCTTTGCAGCCCTCTTTGCCATTATCTTTGGTGGTGAGAGCCTCTCGCTTCGCGCATTCTTGGGTGGAGTATTGGTAATGACTGCGATGTTTATGATTGTTTTGAAGGAAGGTTAGTAATCATGGCTATTGATCTACGTTCCGATACCGTCACTCAACCCAGTGATGAAATGCGTGCTGTGATTGCATCTGCCCCTGTCGGCGATGATGTTTATGGCGATGATCCCACTGTTAATTCCCTTGAAGAACGCGTAGCAGCGCTCTTCGGAAAAGAGGCGGGCCTCTTCTGCCCTACTGGCTCTCTTGCAAATCAATTAGCTATTCGCACCTTGGTAAAGCCCGGGGAAGAACTACTTGTTGAAACCCGTTCACATATCGTTCGAGCAGAACTTGGTGCTGCTGCAACATTTAGTGGAATTACAACTCGTACATGGCCGTCAAAGGATGGGCTCCTGGTTGCAGAAGATGCTCTAGCTATTGCCCACGAGAATGCTGGTCCATATTTAGTTTCTACCGCTGCCATTGCAGTAGAGAACACACACAACTTTGGTGGGGGCACAGTGCAGCCAATCGCAGAAATCGAGAAACTTGCAACCCTTGCACGCGCTCGTGGAATTGCGATGCACCTCGATGGTGCTCGCATCTGGAATGCTCACGTCGCATCCGGAACTTCATTTACCGAATTCGGTAAGCACTTCGACACCATTAGCGTCTGTCTCTCCAAGGGGCTAGGCGCACCTGTTGGTTCGGTAATGCTCTCAACTAAGGCACGTGTCGCTGATGCTCGTATCTGGCGTAAGCGATATGGCGCAGGAATGCGCCAAGTGGGAATTTTGGCTGCTGCCGGACATTACGCACTCGATAAGAACATTGAACGCCTTGCTGAAGATCATGCTCGTGCAAAGAAGATTGCCGTTGCACTGCACGCAGTGGATTCAACACTGGTAGATCCAGCAAAGGTTGAGACAAATATTGTTGGGCTTGAGCTCTCGAAAATAGGAATCTCTGCTGCTGATCTAGCTACCCGTTGTAAAGAAGCAGGACTCTGGATTAGCGCACTGGGTCCCCACTATGCACGTCTTGTGACACATTTGGATTTCACAGATAGCCAGTGCGAAGAAGCAATTGAAATTCTAAAGCGCGCCCTCGTGGCGAAGTAGCCACTCTTTCTTGTTTAAACCATAGGCGTAATTGCCGAGGGCTCCCCCGGTCTTTACGATGCGATGGCATGGAACAACAATGACTATTGCATTCTTTGCGCACGCACTTCCGGCAGCACGAACCGCGTTAGGACTTCCAGCTCGATCTGCCAGATCCGAATAAGTGATGACTGATCCCGGACGCACCTTCTTCATCACCTTCCATGCTTCCTGGGAAAAATGAGCGCCCGGTTGGCTAACTTTGATTGCATTGAGTGCTGAAATATCTCCATCGAAGTAATCACTGATGAGATCTGAAATAACGGGGATCTTCTTTACCTTTTTGATTTCGCGATTCTCATAACAAGAATCAAGGCTCTCTTGAAGCGCTTTGATATTAGAAAGATTTGCAGCCAACAGTAGGTGCTCATCAGCAATGAGGTTGAGAGTACCTACCGGTGTATCGAGGCTGGAGAGGAGAAGCGTCACGCTCGCTAAATTAGCGGTCGCGCAACATTTCAGCAACTAAAAATGAGAGCTCAAGTGACTGCGAATGATTGAGGCGTGGATCGCACGCTGTCTCGTAGCGTGACTCAAGGTCCTTCTCAGAAACCTGATCTCCACCCCCGAGGCATTCGGTGACATCGTCGCCGGTGAGTTCGATATGGATTCCACCTGGGTGGGTGCCGAGCTTCTTATGGACTTCAAAGAATCCGCGGACTTCATCGAGAACATCTTCAAAGTTACGGGTCTTGTAGCCATTCTTGGATTCAAAGGTATTGCCGTGCATGGGATCGCAGACCCAGAGAACGCTTGCACCGCTCTTAGTAACGCCATCGACGAGCGCAGGGAGTGCTTCGCGAATTGTCTTTGCACCCATGCGAGAAATAAAGGTAATGCGACCTGGCTCGTTATCTGGATTGAGCTTTGCAATCAGTGCAAGTGCATCTTCAACTGTGGATTTAGGCCCAAGCTTTACGCCGATTGGGTTACGTACCTTTGAGGCAAAATCAACATGTGCCCCATCAAGCTGACGTGTGCGTTCGCCAATCCAGATGAAGTGGCCTGATACATCGTAAGGAAGTTGTGTACGTGAATCGATGCGGGTTAAGGCCTTCTCGTATTCGATGATGAGCGCTTCGTGGCTTGCATAGAAATCAACGGCCTTAAATTGTTCTGGATCTACTCCAGCAGATGCCATAAATGCCAATGCGCGACCGATCTCGGTCGCCATCTGCTCGTACTTCTCGCCGAATTGTGAATCGCGGATAAATCCCTTGTTCCACTCGTGAACCTGACGAAGATCAGCAAATCCACCGCGAGTAAATGCACGAACTAAATTGAGAGTTGCAGCAGATGTGTTGTAGACGCGTACAAGACGCTGTGGATCTGGTGTGCGAGAGCTTTCAGTGAACTCAATATCGTTAACGGCATCACCGCGATATGCAGGAAGGGTTACATCCCCACGAGTCTCCATATCGTTTGAGCGAGGCTTAGCGAATTGGCCAGCCATACGCCCTACCTTGATTACAGGAAGACTTGAGTAGTACTGAAGAACTGCAGCCATCTGCAAGATTGTCTTGATGCGATTACGAATTGAATCTGCTGTTGCAGATGCAAATGTTTCGGCGCAGTCGCCACCCTGCAACCAGAATGCGCGACCGGCGGCAGCTTCCGCAATTTTTGCTTTGAGATCATCGCACTCGCCGGCAAAGACAAGTGGAGGTAACGCCTTGAGATCTGCAACTGCCTTAGCAAGAGGTGCGCCATCTTTTCCACCTGGCCAATTTGGTTGCTGTGCAGCAACGAGGGCAGGGTCGAAGAGGTTATCTGTGCCGGTAGCAGATGTCATAGTCATAAGGGTAGAGCGTTCAGGTCTAGTCTCGCAGGGAGATTAACCAAAGAACGAAGTGATCTCCTCGTATCGCTCGATTGGAACAGTCTTGAGAACATCGGTTGCTGATGCCAATGGAACGCGAGCAATCTTTGTGCCGTGAAGTGCCATCATCTTTCCGAAGTCACCTTCATGAACCGCAGTAATTGCCTCAAGTCCAAAGCGTGAGCTAAGTACGCGGTCAAATGCAGATGGTGTTCCACCGCGTTGAATGTGGCCAAGAACTGTGCAACGAGTCTGGTAGCCAGTCTTTCTCTCGATTTCTGCAGCGAGCCAATCGCCGATTCCTGACAGCTGTACGTGACCAAATGCATCAAGTGGCTGATCCTTTGTGATCATGTCGCCATCTTGTGGGATTGCACCTTCTGCAATAACGATGATTGGCGCTGTGCCAGTCTCAAAACGAGACTTAACGTAGTCACAGACCTTATCGACTGAGAACTTAACTTCTGGAATCAAGATACAAGCTGCATCGCCTGCGAGACCTGAGTGAAGTGCGATCCATCCAGCGTGACGACCCATGACCTCAACGATCAGTGGGCGGTGGTGTGACTCTGCTGTTGTGTGAAGGCGATCGATGGCTTCCATTGCAATATTGACTGAAGTATCAAAGCCGAATGTGAAATCTGTGTTGTTAAGGTCGTTATCGATTGTCTTTGGAACGCCGATAACCTTTACGCCAAGTGCATCGAGCTTTGTAGCAACGCCGAGAGTATCTTCTCCGCCGATTGCGATGAGAACATCGATTCCTTGATCAGCAAGGTTCTGCTTAATGCGTTCTACGCCATTTTCAATCTTAAAGGGATTTGTACGAGATGAGCCAAGGATTGTTCCACCCTTAGCGAGAATTGGCTTTACTGTGGCGAGGTCGAGAGGCATCGTGAGAGCCTCAAGTGGACCCTTCCAGCCATCACGGAAACCGACGAACTCGTAGCCATAATCTTTGATTCCCTTTGTAACTACTCCGCGGATAACACCGTTAAGTCCAGGGCAATCTCCGCCACCTGTAAGAATTCCAATACGCATTACATGCTCCAAAATTAAGTGAGATATCGGCCAAGTAAATGGGCCGCACTGTGGTCATCATTGACTAGGACAGTCTAGCCTTAATTTATGAAGGTCGCCCTCATCCTCAATGACCACCTCAATCGCTACCGAGGAGTTCTCAAAGGCGCGACCCCTGCAACCCACCAGATTCTCGTTATCGAAAGTGCGCGAATGCTGGAGACTCGCAAATGGCATATTCAACGTCTCTTCTTTCTCCTTGCAGCACGCGACCACTTTATTGAGGAACTTAAGGGCGAAGGATTTACCGTCACATTTATTAAGAGCGCCGATACTCGTTCCGGTATTGAGGAATTTCGCAAGAAGAACCCAGGGGTTGATATCGAAGTTGCAGAACCCTCATCTCATAAACAGTATGAAGATTTAAAGGAGTGCGGAGTAACGTTTATTGAGAATGATTTCTTTCTGACTTCTCGCACTCTGTTTGCGCAATGGGCAAATGCACAGAAAAGTTTGGTGATGGAGAACTTCTATCGTGCACAACGAGTGCGACTAGATATCTTGATGGAAGGTAGCCAGCCACTAGGTGGAAAATGGAATTATGATGCTGACAATCGCTTACCACCACCTAAAGGTTCACATACGTGGCCGAAGTATCTACAACATTCGCGTGATGAGATTGATAAGTCGGTTCTGAAGGAGATCAAGGAGCGGGGTCTTCAAACCTTTGGTGATGATCCAGATACGACATGGGCAACGACTCGTAAAGGTGCGCTCAAGCAGTTAGACCACTTCCTCAAAAACGCCTTTGCTGAATTTGGAGCATATGAAGATGCGATGCCCAATGAGAGCTGGGCGGTTAATCACTCGCTCTTAAGTCCATATCTCAACGTCGGACTCTTGCTTGCCGATGAAGTCATTGATGCTGCTCTGAAAAAGTTTGCAGAAGGTGAAATTCCACTTTCGGGTGCCGAAGGATTTATCCGACAAATCATCGGGTGGCGCGAGTACATCAACGGTCTCTACTGGCATTTCGGAGATCTATACCGCGATGAGAATGCACTTGCTGCTAATAGACCGCTCCTGCCTCTCTTCGAAGATTCCAGTAAAACGAAGATGAATTGTGTTTCTACTCAAGTGAGAGATATTGAAGCTCGTGCTTGGGTCCATCACATTCCGCGTCTGATGGTCTTAAGTAACCTCGCACTCATAACGGGAACATCTCCACAGGAATTTCTCGATTGGATGCGTCGTGCATTTATCGATGCAGCAGATTGGGTGATGGTTCCCAATGTCATCGGTATGAGCTTGCATGCTGATGGTGGCCGTCTAGCCACAAAACCCTATGCATCAGGTGGTTCCTATATTTCAAAGATGGGTAATTTCTGTAAAGCGTGTGAATTCGACCCGAAGAAACGAGTCGGTGCAGATGCCTGTCCATTTACAACTCTCTACTGGGATTTCTTAGAGAGAAACCGTGAGCGCTTTGCAAAGAATCATCGGATGGGACAACAATTGGCAGGAATCAATCGTTTAAGCGATCTTCCGCAATTGAAAGAACGCGCTCAGGAAGTTTTTGAACTTCTCTCTCGTGGTGAGCTCTGATTCAATAAGACCATGACTCTTGCTCCTGAAATCAAAGCTTTTCTAGAAGCTGGCGCAAAGGCTGGGCTACCGCAGGTGTGGGAAGCGCCCCTTCATGTAATTCGTCGAAACACTCAAACAAGGCCCGCACTAGCAGGACCTGCAGAACCCATCTTGGAGATCGAAAACAAATTTATCCCAGGGCCTACCGCTGATCTTCCTATTCGCATCTACCGACCAACGAATAATCCAACTGCGCCTGCAATCGTGTACTTTCACGGTGGTGGCTGGGTCCTCAATTTTTTGGATATCTACGACGCATCCTTAACAACTCTTGCGAATCGCACTGGTGCAACAATCATCAGCGTCAATTACCAGAAGGCGCCAGAACATCCCTTTCCTATCCCCTTCGATGATTGCTATGCAACGCTTGAATGGGTTCTCGCTAACTCAGAAGTGTTAAGAATCAATCGGCAGAGCGTCGCAGTTGCGGGTGATAGTGCAGGTGGAAATTTAGCTTCCGCTGTGGCGCTTAAAGCGCGTGACCAGAAGATTGAGCTCGCTTATCAATTGCTGATCTACCCTTGTAATGAACGAAACTTTGAGACTCCTTCCTACATCAAGAATGCAACAGGTTACGGGCTATCAACGCAAGCGATGCAATGGTTCTGGGATCAATATCTTCAAGGAGATAGCCACGACCAGAATCCTTATGCAATACCAGCACGAGCAGATTCACTAAAGGATGTGGCGCCAGCAATAATTGTTACCGCTGAATATGATCCGCTGTTATCTGATAGCGAACAGTATGTCGAGCTACTTAAGGCAAGCGGAGTAGATGTTCGCTACCGTGAATTTAAGGGAATGATCCATGGATTCTTCAGCAACTTAGCGGTGACACCAACTGCCATGGATGCAATTACATTTGTAGTTGGCGAGATAAAGGAAATTACGGAGTAAAGCGCATTCTCTAATTACTAGCATGGGATATAGTCGCTACATCAAGAATCTCGTTATAAAGGAGCGTCATTAAGTAATGTCCCGTCGCGGCTGGTTTCTCTTTATCCTCGTTGGATTCCTCTGGGGCGTTCCTTACCTCTTTATTAAGATTGCAGTTGATCCTGATAACGGATTCTCCCCTGCTGCAGTTGTCTGTTTAAGAACTGCAATTGGTGCCGCAATCTTGATTCCGCTTGCGATGCGCCAAGGTCAATTAGGGGCTGCAATCCGCGGAATTAAATATGTCGCACCGTATGCGCTGCTGGAAATGATTGGACCTTGGATTCTGATCGGAACAGCAGAGCAGAAGATTTCATCTGGTCTTGCAGGTCTTCTGATTGCATCGGTACCAATCTGGGCAACAATCTTTGCTTCAATGCGAGGCGATAAGACTGTCTGGCATCACAAGCGGTTGCTTGGAATAGTTGTTGGATTCATCGGACTCATTGCAGTTGTTGGTTTTGAAAGCATCGCAGGAGGTTCAGATCCGCTTTCCATTGCAATGGTTCTCGTTGCGGCAATCGGATACTCATATGCAGTCATGATGGTTCAGGGCGCTCTCCCCCATGTATCGGGAATTGCAATTAATGCAGTTGCAATGGCGATTACTGCAATCTTCTACTTGCCGCTCACGATCATTCAATGGCCAACACACGAGATTTCAAGTGATGCCATCAATGCAATCATCGGGCTCGGCGTGCTCTCTACTGGTGCTGCATTCGTCGCCTTCTTTGCACTTGCCGCCATCATCGGAGTTGCTCGAGGCTCACTTGTTACATACCTGAATACCGCATTTGCTGTTGTTCTTGGCGTGATCATCCTCGATGAGCCATTTACAACTGGAATGGCCATTGGGCTTCCACTTGTATTGATCGGCTCATACTTCGCGAGCCGAAAGCCCGCAGAAGCTAAATAGTTGCGATACTTGCTCAATGCTTGAAGCGCTCTTTCTGGGGTTAATCCAAGGCCTTACTGAATTTATCCCTGTCTCATCAAGTGCCCACCTGCGCATTGTCGGAGAGTTTTTGCCGAGCGCAAAAGATCCTGGAGCAACATTTACCGCCATTACACAGATTGGTACCGAGCTCGCTGTCCTGCTCTACTTCAGGAAAGATATCTTGAGAATTCTTAAGGCCTGGTTTAAGCGCGATGGATCAAGTGATGCTCGCCTAGGAAATCTCATCATCATCGGAACTCTGCCAATCATTGCACTTGGATATCTTGGACAGAGCTACATCAGAGATAACTTCAGATCTCTCTGGATTGTTGCAACGATGCTTATTCTCTTCGGTCTTATTCTGGGTCTTGCCGATAAGTTAGGTAAGCGGGAGAAGACCTTGGAAAGACTCAACAATCGAGATGGAATCCTTTATGGTTTTGCGCAATCACTTGCCTTAATTCCGGGTGTCTCTCGATCCGGTGCGACTATCGCGCTAGGTCGCACAGTTGGATACACCCGTGAAGCGGCGCTTCGCTACTCATTCTTGCTCGCACTGCCTGCAGTCTTTGGAAGCGGTCTCTATGAACTCAAAAGCGCAATGGGTGAATCAAGCACAAATGCATTTACGTTGACTGAAACTTTCGGCGCAACTGTTGTGGCATTTATCGTTGGCTACAGCATTATCGCTTGGCTGATGAA
The DNA here is from genome assembly GCA_044353955.1 of Candidatus Planktophila sp. Taxonomy (GTDB): domain Bacteria; phylum Actinomycetota; class Actinomycetes; order Nanopelagicales; family Nanopelagicaceae; genus Planktophila. Next base: position 14,889 of record JBILBB010000009.1, read on the forward strand.
GTTCATCTCAACAAGGACATTCACACCATTTGTTATCTACCGCGTCGTTCTGGGTACCGCTCTCCTGGTTGCGCTAGCAACTGGATCAATCAACGCTCAGTAAATCCAAGTCTTTCAAGAAGCTTTGGATCTCGCTGCCAC